>NZ_JBTVVN010000003.1:0-161470 GCF_054819755.1 Clostridium sp. DL1XJH146 | reverse complement strand
CCTTTTTGAGATATAAAAAAATCATTATCACATTTAATGCGATAATGATTTTAATTTCATAGTTTTTCAGTGGCCTCGTTCTTAGTGGAGATAACTTTAAAAGATTATGATTACGATACAGTTTATATGTCACCTTCTTACTCACGCAAAGTAGAGTTTGAAGAGCCTATTGTGATTGATGTTAAATAGATAGATTATTGTAAAAAATATCAAATAGCAACTAAAAAGCAAGTAGGCCAAAGAAGTTTGGACCACTTGCTTTTTCTATCTTAGTTAAAAAACCATTGACAACTATTCTTGTCAATGGTATTATATATATGACAAGAATAGTTGTCAATATTAAATGTAAGTTTGTCAACATAATAAATAAAGTTGTCAAAATCATATACAAATTTTTAACAAGGAGGACAAGATGCCGTTATATAATACTTTGAAAGTGCAAAGAGCAAAGCTAGGTATTAACCAAACAGAATTAAGCAAAATGTGTGGGGTATCAAGGCAAACAATAAGTTCAATTGAAAGAGGGGAGTATAACCCTTCTATAACCTTGGTACTAAAGTTAGCAAAAATATTTGATACTGCGGTAGAAGAGATTTTTAATTATGAGGAGGAAGATGAAAATGAATAATGTAAATAAAATAAACAAAGTGAATAAAAAGACGCCGTTTCGTTTTTTACTATTATTATTTATCGGTGGAATTATTGGAGGAGTTTTATCTATAGCAATGCTCAAGTTTAAAGATTCGGTATATGTGGATTTATTCAATAATATGGGCAGTTTTTTCATGGAAAATAACATAAAAATAAATATTGCCTTAATAATATTTTTATTTCTTCCAGCTGTTTATTTTAATATTAAAGGTAGACAAATGATTAATAAGATATCTCAGGCAGAAGTGTCTGAAGAGGAAATGGAGGCACTCGAAAAATCCGGAAATAAATTTGGGGATATTTCCTTATCTATCAATGCTGCTTTCATTGTGCTAAATTTTATGCTTTTAGGAATGACTTTTGATGTTACTAGTAGTAAAGTTTTGATTGCACTCCTTGTGTTTTTGATTTGCTGTATGGCTGGTTCAATACTAGAGATTATAACTGTTAAATTTATTCAAAAAAATGATAATAGATTTAAGGGAGATCCAACATCTTTCAAATTTCACAAAGATTTTCTTGAGAGCTGTGATGAGGCTGAAAAGCTTAAAATATATAAAGCCGGATATAAATCTTTCCAATTTTCAAGAGGTGTATCTTTAGCTCTAGTAGTCATTACTATAATGTGTAACATGGTATTTAAAACTGGGGGCTTTTCTGTATTTGTAAGTTGTATGTTCATGTTGCTTCAAGTAAGCTCTTACAATTATTATGCTATTAAAGATAATAATTAGTCTAAGGGAGGGGTTAATTATGATAATAACAGGGAAAAAAGTTTGTACTTTTATTGGTTGGTTAGTATTGATAATTTCTACTTTGATGGTGCTAGGAAATCTTATCTTAGATTATGGTTTTTCTTATATTGCTATTGGGATTGGTATTGTAGCAGGTTGTTTAGTATTAACAATTTGTGCTGAGAAGAAGAACAGTTAATTTAACAATTGGAAGAGGCAAGTCTAAATGTCTGAAATACTAGTGGAATTGCTGATAAAAAATAGTATATAATATTAGATAAGTATAGGTAGTTATGATTTACAGTGAGCAAAGGAGAAGTTATGAAGGAAAGAACAAGTGATATAGTTTTTAAAAACATCCAGGCGAAAATATTCCGAGGAGAATGGAAACAAGGGGACAGAATTACTACAGAAACTCAAATGGCAGAGGAACTGGGTGTAAGTAGAATTTCTGTTAGGGAAGCCATTGAAAAATTAGCTACACTAGGTATTCTTAGCAAAAAGCAAGGTGGAGGAACTTATGTGAATGATTTAAAACCTAGTATTTATTTTAATAAGCTTATACCTATGTTTACATTGGATAGAGATAATTATATGGAGATTTTAGAATTTAGACTTATAACGGAAGTTGAAAGTATAAAATTATGTGTTGAGAGATGTTCTGATGAAAAAATTGATGAAATAGAAAAATCTTATGAAATTATGCTTGAACATAAGGAGGATATTGATAAATTTACAGAAGAAGATTTAAACTTTCATATGAAAATAGCTGAAGGAAGTAATAATCCTTTAATTATAAAAGTGAATGAGGTATTAAAAGATATATTGAGATATCATCAAATAGAACTATATAAAGGGTTGGGTCCTAGCGGAGGGATAAAAGAACAC
Organism: Clostridium sp. DL1XJH146; assembly: GCF_054819755.1. Lineage (NCBI taxonomy): Bacteria > Bacillati > Bacillota > Clostridia > Eubacteriales > Clostridiaceae > Clostridium > Clostridium sp. DL1XJH146. The sequence goes on along the minus strand of NZ_JBTVVN010000003.1, from coordinate 159,197 downwards.
AAAATTATTTTAGATGCAATTAAAAATAGAGATGCTGAGTTAGCTAGTATATATGCCAGAAGGCATATTGAAAGAACGATAGAAGATTTGAAAAGGCATCAAAAAAATGTCTGAGATAGCTAGAAAGGTATAACTTCTGATCAGTAGATTGGGAGTTTTTTATTTAGGAAAATTCTTACAACATTAATAAGCAGCAATATCATTGCTACAGTAAAATTATTGTGATAAAATAAGATGCAATGAGAAAGGTGGCTAACAAAATTGAATAGAATAAGAACGATAGATTTCAAAATTTTATTAGTTCCACTTATAATTATGATTATTTTTGGTAATTTTACTGTATACCTACTCGCTTATATATTTGCTGATACTTATCAAATAGCTAAAGCTGCTTTAACTGGAGGACTAAAGAGACACAGAGCTTACTTGATTTTAAATTATGGTATGCTTATGGCTTTTCAAATTGTAGTTCAGATAGCTATGCTAAGTCCAATGTACGTTGGAATTTGGCATATAGTATTAGCTAAAATATGTACAGGAGTATTATTAATTGCACCATTTATTGTTGAAAAATATATGATTGTAAATAAAAATGCTACAGTAATAATGCCTAATATTAGGCAAGTGGGAGTTGCTTCTTACAAGGATTTAGCGAAGTTGAAAACAGCACTGAACAAGGATAGTATAGAGGATCTAATAGATAATGTAAGTAGAACAAGTATAGCTCAGTATACAAACAAAGATAGTTTGACAGAAAATTATTTTGAATTGTGTGATAAAAGTTTACAAAGAGACGATGAGGGTCAAATAAGATACAATCAAAAAGTATATATTATTGTATCTGATACGGGCAGCAGTACTAGTAATTTAGTTTCAATCTTTACAAAAAAGAAATATAATCATGCTTCTATAGCTTTCGATAGAGAACTTAATACTATTGTTAGTTATAATGGGGGGGAAAAGATATTTCCACCAGGGCTTAACCATGAGATGATTGAATATTTTAATAAAAAAGAAGGAGCAGCTATTGCTGTTTATTCATTAGATGTTACTAAAGAACAGAAAATTAAGATGATAGATTATATAAAAGAGATTAATGAAACAGGTAGCGCCTATAATACCTTAGGGTTAGTAACCAAACATAGCTTTAAAGATAATATGATGTTTTGCTCACAGTTTGTCTACAGCGTGTTAAAGATAGGTGGAGCAACTTATTTTAATAAGAAAGCTATAGACGTTATTCCTACTGATTTTGTAGAAAAAGACTATGAAAGAGTTTTAAATTTCGAGTATAAAATTGAGTTTTAATAAATTAAAAAAACTAAGGGATCCAGCCTCATAATTTTGAAGCTGGATTTTAATTTTAGCATTATTAGACAGAAAACAGGTCATGCTGATGGAAGCAAATCTAAGAAAACATTTAAGGTTTTACGTGGTACATTTACAGAAGAGCAAATGAAGAAAGAAACGGAGCGTTGTCTTGAGTGTGGTGATGCAGTTGTAGATGAATACATGTGTATAGGCTGTGGTCAATGTACTACTAAATTCAAATTTGATGCAATTCCGTTGGTAAGAAAATATGATAGTGCGGGTGTACCATTGAAAGAAATGAAACAGACAATTGTGAAAGTAAATCTATCTAGTATTTCTGGAACTAAAGAGAATTAACATTATAAAAAGTACCGAGTTAAATTAATTTATTATAAATAATGAAAACAACAATTAATAAGTAACGGTACTTTTTTAATTGGAGTGTATTTTGAATATTATCTCATAGTTATTGCATTATGAGGACAATAATCTATACACTTTTTGCAGCCAATACAGAGAGCTTTATCGACAACAGCGGGACCTTTATTAAAGAAACCCTGAGATTCTTGAGAGATTGCTTTTACAGGACAAGCCCTTTTAGATGCGCAAAACGGTGATCTATCACATTTATTTGGATTAACATAAGCTTTTTTCATTTTAATACCTCCATAACAACAATATACCCTGTGTGGGTATATTCATTATAAATCAATTTTTACAGCTTTTCAATAGTATTGATTAGTATTTTTGTTATAAATTGCGATATTGATATTAGTAATCTTAAGTTAGATAACAAATTTATATGTAAAATGCAGACAGGTAAAGACCAATAATTGTTAGAAAATAATGAAAATTACTAGAATTTAATATATAATATTAGTAAGTAAAAAGGATAATAGAATTAAAATATATACTATGCAAAAGGATATGAAAACTGGCAGAAAAACAGAGATAGATGGTCTTGTTTTTGAAATGATAAAAATGGCTAATGATTTAGGTGTCGATGCTCCTGTATATTCTATGATTGGCAAACATTTTGAATATCAAGGGAACAAGTTCTAGCTAATGGTCAGAGAATACGGGATGTTATTATTTTTCTAGACTATGTTTTAGAATATTGTGTATTAAAAATCTGTAATGGCAAAAGGTAGTGTGTTTATGGAATTTATAGAAAAAGTAATAGAGATGAGATTAATAACTATGGTAGAAATAATAGACTACTTTATAAAACTCGACGGTAAAAGAATTGAATACGGAAAAGTTATAGGGGATGGGTGGAAAGTAGAAGTTAAAGAAGAGAGTCCAATTAATCTAGGTTCCATCAGGCTACCTGTTATAACTATTGTATTTAATTTTAGAAAAGACCTATTTGATACAATGTACTATGATTTTTGTTTGAAATTTTCCCGTGGGGGAGGATAGTGAGCATATGTTTATGATAGCTAATATAAATAACAAAACAAAATTTTGAAATATAGCTAAGTTAGGGGTAGCTATATATAAAGTCTTTGACTTAATATGACAAAGTGTATATTATAGATATATATATAATATATCTATAATACATAATTAGCTACAGTTTAGAATAGGAGGGGAAAAATGTCAAGAAAAGGTAAAATGGATTTGAAAGAGAAATCATATTTATATATTAAAGAAAAAATAATAACAGGAGAGTTAAAGCCAGGTGAGTCAATATCAGAGGACGAATTACAAGAAGAAATGGGTGTTAGTAGAACACCAATAAGAGAAGCTTTAATGAAATTAGAAAATGATAGATTAGTTAATATATATCCTAGAAAAGGTATTTTTGTATCTAATATAACGGCAAAAACAATTAAGGAAGTATTTCAGATAAGAGAAATAATAGAACCTAAAGCTTTAGAAATTGGTAAGGACAATATTTCTAAAGAATGGTTACTTGATATAAAAGATAAATTTGAAAATGTACCTGATGAATTAAAAACAGAACTAGATATAAAAAATTATTATGTTGAACTAGATAAAAATTTACATACTTACATAATTGATATGTGTAGAAATACTTTTTTATCAGATGTAATGACTAATATTTGGTATCAAAATCAACGAATGAGAATTTTAACTTTTAATATGGAGAAAAGGAATGATGTTAGTAATCAAGAACACATTGATATTATTAACTTCTTATTAGATGATGAGTTTGAAAAAGCTAAAGGAGCATTACTGAGTCATTTATCAAAATCTGAGGAAGTTGCGTTTAAATATATCGAAGTATAAGTTTGGAAAAATAAAGTCTATTTAAAAAATAATGATTTTAGAAAGTATAACTACCTTATATAGAATAAATAATTTATATAGAATAATAATAAAGACGAGATTTAGTATAATAAATCTTGTGTTTTTTTTATAAGGTCAATATAGAATTAAAAGTTAAAAATTTAACTTTTAATTCTATATTGACTATCATATATAAATAATATATGATAGATATATCAGTGATATATATTACTGAAATCGCAAATGAAATCTTTTACAAAGATAAGGGGGAGAATTAATGAAAGTTAAATTTCAAGTAGTATTATTAGTTTTGGTTGCAATGATTTCATCTTTACTAGTAGGTTGTACTGGTGGTAATCCAAATAACTCAACTTCAAACAATGAAGTAACAAATGATGGTGGAGAGGCAGCAACAATAACAAGAGAAGATAATGAAGAATATAAAATAGGTTTTATTACTTCACAATTTGGACATAGTGTACCAATGGCATGGAGTGAGGGAATTGAAAAAGAACTTGCATATTTTGAAAATGTTACATATCAATCATTTGATGGCGAAGGAAAAGCTGAAGTACAAGAAACTCTTATGCAAGATTTAATAAATCAAGAATATGATGTAATCGTTCTTCAAGCATTAGATGCAGCAGCTTTATCTGCAGTAACGACACAAGCTGAAGAAGCTGGTATTTTTGTTATCACACTTAACCTTGATGTAGCAGTAGACCATGCAGCATTAGTTCAAATGGTTGATTATCAAGCAGGTGTTATAGTAGCTGATGAAATTGCTAAAGCTACTGGTGAAGAAGGAAATGTTGTTATACTTCAATCACCTCCAGGTGCAACTCTAGGAGTTAATAGAGAACAAGGTTTCAGAGATAGATTAGCTGAAAAATATCCTAATATGGAAATTATTGCAGCACAAAATGCTGAATGGATGAAAGATAAAGCAATATCTGTAATGAATAATATTTTACAAGCAAATGATAAAATTGATGGTGTTTATGCAATAAATGATTCAATGGCTGAAGGAGCAGCGATAGCAGCAGATTCAGCTGGAAGATTAGATGAAATGGTTATTTGGGGAGCTGATGGTGAAAGAGACGCTCTTACTATGATAGAACAAGGAAAACTTACTGGTACAGTATATACTAACTGTTATGATCAAGGAGCAACAGCAGCTAGACTTGCTATGTTCTTATTATCAAGCAATACTCATCCAACAGAGATTCCAAAGACAGGAGTAATCGAAATCGCTCCAGTAGCTGTTACTCAAGATAATGTTGATACGATTAGAGAAGAAGATAGATGGTAAATTAATTAATAATGGGAGCTGCTGGTCAGCTCCTTTTGTAAATTAATATTTAACAAAGACAGGAGAGGTATAAATGAAAATGAAGCAAGATACTATGAGAAGGCTAGTGCTTGTTGTATTACTTATTGTAACAATGGCTGTTTTTACTTATTTAAGTCCTTATTTTCTAACTACTAATAACTTGTCCTCTATTTTGAGAGAAGCATCAGGGATAGGAATAATTGCTATTGGGATGACATTTGTTATTATTACTGCGGGTATTGATTTATCTGTAGGTTCTATAGTTGCATTTGTAGCTATGTTATGTGTTAATTTTATGAATTACACTAGTATTCCTGTAATTATATTTCTTCCGATTGCTATATTGGTAGGAGCATTTTTAGGATTTGTAAATGGATTTATAATAACAAAATTTAAAATGCCTGATTTTATTGTTACATTAGCAATGATGGGTGTCTTAAGAGGTATGACAACACTAATTTCAATAAAACAGAATGGAATAATAAGAAATGTTGTAATACAAAACAAATCATTTGTTAGTTTTGCAGGCAAGATATCGGGAATATATTATGTTGCCATTGCATTCGCAGTTCTTGCAATTATAGGACATTTATTATTAAAGCATACAAGGTTTGGTACGTACACTTATGCTATAGGCGCTAATTTGAAATCTTCTAAGTTATCAGGAATAAACGACAAAAAAACAAAAATTTTAGTGTATACATTCTCTGGAGCAATGTGTGCTATAGCTGCAATATTCTTATCTGCAAGACTGATGACTGCAACACCATCTATGGGAAGTGGAATGGAAATGGATGTAATAGCTGCAGTTGTAGTAGGTGGTACTGCATTTAGTGGTGGACGTGGAGATATATTAGGAACAGTAATAGGGGCTCTTTTTATGGCGGTAATCCAAAATGGAATTTACAAGTTTCATATTTCTGCTGCTTATCAATCTATTATAATGGGTGTAATTGTAGTAATTGCAGTTATGTTTGATGAATGGTATAAAGGCCGTATTGATAATAAAGTAGCATAATAATATTATTTATAAAGGAGATAGGAAATGAAAGATAACATTTTACTTAGAGCTGAAAAAATCGTGAAATCTTATTCTGGAAATGTTGTTTTGAGTGATGTTGATTTTGAAGTAAAAGCAGGAGAAGTACACGCTTTAGTAGGTGAAAATGGAGCAGGCAAATCTACTTTAATTAAAGTAATTACTGGTTTTGTAGAAAGAGATTCAGGAGAATTTTACTATAATGGTGAGGACATAAAAATTAAGCATACTAGAAATGATGCGCAAGATATGGGTATATCAGCTATATATCAAGAACTTAGTTCAATACCAAGTTTAACGGTGGCACAGAATATTTTTTTAGGTAGAGAGCCATTAAATAAATTTACGAAAACTATAAATAAAAAAGAAATGTACAAACGTGCTAATGAATTAATTCAAAAATACAAATTTGACATAAAGGCAGATACGAAGGTTGAATCTTTAAGTATAGCCAAAAGACAATTGGTTGAAATACTAAAAGCACTTTCATTGAAAGCATCCTTGTTAATTATGGATGAACCGACAGCATCTTTAAGTGCTAGCGAATCAGAAATTTTGTTTAAAATTATTGCAGACCTAAAAAAAGAAGGCGTAAGTATAGTATACATATCTCATAGAATGGAAGAAGTTTTTGCTCTAGCAGATAGAGTTACTGTTTTAAGGGATGGAAAGAAAGTTGCTTTGCTTGAAAAAGATCAAATAGACCCAGAAGAAATAATAAAACTAATGATAGGAAGAAATATTGAAGAACAAGAATGTCATTCTATGCTGAAAAAGATAGATGGGGATAGTGTACTTAAAGTAGAAAAGCTTACTTCTGTAAAGGGATTTCAAAATATATCTTTTAATTTAAAAAAAGGTGAAATCCTTGGTATTAGTGGATTAGTAGGGTCAGGTAGGACTGAACTAGCAAGAGCTATTTTTGGTGCAGATAAGTATAATAGTGGAAATATTTATTTGAATGGTGAAAAATATAAACCTACAATAAAAAAATCCATTGCAAATGGAATAGGGTTTGTTCCAGAAGAAAGAAGAAACCAAGGAATAGTTCCCGAGATTTCAGTACAAAGAAATATTGCTATATGTAATTTCGAGAAGATTTCAGATAATAATGTGGTTAGTTTTGTAAAAGAGAATAAACTTGCTAGAGAAGCAATTGAGATAATGAATATAAAACCTAATAATACAGAAATTCATGTTGGAAATCTTTCAGGTGGTAATGCCCAGAAAGTAGTATTAGGAAAATGGTTAGTTAGAGATTTAAATATTCTCATAGTTGATGAGCCAACAGCTGGAGTTGATATTGGAGCAAAGGAAGAAATTTATACATTAATAGAGAAAATTGCGGCTAAAGGTGTAGGCGTAATAGTTATTACATCGGATTTACCAGAATTAACTCGTCTTTCAAATAGGATACTTATAATGAGAGAAGGTAAATTAATAAAAGAATTTTCTGAAGGGTCTATAGATGAAGAAACAGTTTTAAAAGCATCGCAAGGACTTATGGTATCAGGGGGTAGTTCAGATGAAAAAACTGAATAAAGAATTATTATATAAATATAGATTAGTTCTAATTTTAGTAGTTTTAGTAGTGATTTTATCGATTTTATCACCAAAATTTTTAACAGTTAGAAATTTATCTAATGTTTTATGGTCAGTAGCGATAACGGGTATTATGGCAGCAGGAAGTATATACACTATTATAACAGGTGGAATAGATTTATCAGTAGGGTCTGTAGCAGCCTTAGCGGGTATAGTATTTGCTACACTTATGGTCAATTTTGGTTTTAATATGATATTTAGTATTATTATTACTTTAGCAGTTGGTTCTTTGATAGGTCTTATAAATGGTATTCTAGTAGCCAGGTTCAAGGTTCCAGCTTTTATAGCAACGATGGCATCTTTAAGTTATATATTTGGTTTGAGCTTAGTAATATCTGATGGGCAAACTATTGGTATATTAGAGCCTAAATCATTTGTTTTTATTGGATTAGGTAAGATATTTGGAATACCTGTACCCGTATATATAATGTTTGTTATATTTGGCATAAGTTATTGGATATTAAATCATAGTTCATATGGTAGAAAAATTATTGCAACAGGGGGAAATCCAGTAGCATCTGAACTTTCGGGTATTGCAGTAAGAAAAATAACTGCTTTAGGCTATGTGATTTCAGCTTTTACTGCAACTACTGCAGGAATTGTATTATCGTCAATGACGCAACAAGCTAAATCAACTATGGCCCAAGGATATGAACTTGATGTAATTACAGCAATAGTTCTTGGAGGAACAAGTTTAGCTGGAGGTAATGGATCTATAAAAGGAGCTGTTTTTGGGACGGTTTTAGTAGGAATAATATCAAATGCAATGAACCTTTTAAATATTTCATCTGAATATCATTTGGTAATTAAAGGGATAATAATTATTGCGGCTATAGCCTTCGATAGTTTTTCAAAATCTACGCTCAATAAAAAGGTTAAAGTAAGTAAATCAAAATAAATAATTCTATCTAATAAAAGGAGAAAAGATATGAACAAAATTATGGAAATGGCGAATCTAATTGATTCAATGGAAGTAATTGATTTATCACAAGTATTAGAAGAAAATATTCCAGTGTGGCCTACACATTCGAAGTTTATGCATAATGTTTGGCATTCTATAGGACTGGGTGATGATTCAACCAATTTTCAAATAATTATGAATGAACATAATGGAACTCATGTTGATATGCCAGCTCATTTTATTGGAGATGGAGAATTAAGTAAAGTTAATACTAAAAACATAGAATTAGATAATTTTTATGGACCTTGTGTTAAAATTGACTGTTCAGATTTTACTAAAGGGCAAGTTTTAGAAAAAGAATATATAACAAATTGGGAAAAACAGTATGGAGATATTAATGAAGGCGAAATAGTGCTAGTGGATTTTGGGTGGGCTAAACATTGGAAGTGTAAACCAAATGATAGCGAGTTCTTAGATAATTGGCCAGGAGTAGGCAAAAGTGCAGCTCAGTATTTGGCAGAAAAGAAAATAAAGCTTTTAGGCGTGGATACTTTAGCAGCTGATGTTTATGGGTCTACAGAAAATCCAACTCATAATATTTTATTAGGTAATAAAATATGTATAGTTGAAAACTTAAATAATTTAGTAAAAATGAAAGAGCGAGGTTATTTTATAGCTCAACCACTTAAAATAAAAGACGGATCAGCGTCACCAATAAGACCAATAGGTATTTGTGAAAAATAATGGGAAAGAGGGATTAATATGAAAGCAGTTGAAATAAAAGAATCAGGAAAGATCGAAATAGTAGAAAAACCTATTCCAACACCAAAAAAAGGAGAAGCACTTCTTAAAATCCTTTACTGTGGTATTTGTGGGTCTGATATAGCAACATTTACAGGTAACCAGCCTTTTGCTAGTTATCCAAGAATTCCAGGACATGAATTTTCAGCAGAAATTGCAGAAATTGAAGAAAATGATTTAGGGTTAAAAGCTGGTATGGTAGTTACGGCAAATCCGTACTTTAATTGTGGAGAATGTTATTCTTGTGAGAGAGGAAAAGTGAATTGTTGCGAATCCAATGAAACAATGGGAGTTCAAAGAGATGGTTCATTTGCGCAGTATATTATAATGCCAATAGAAAGAATTAGGGACGGAAAAGGATTATCCCCTAAAACTTTAGCTCTAATAGAACCATTTTCTATAAGTTATCACGCAACTAATAGGGGAGATGTTCAAGACGGAGATAATGTACTTGTAGTTGGGGCAGGTGCTATTGGAATGTTTGCTATGCTTTCTGCAAAATTAAGAGGAGCAAAAGTGTATATTTCAGATGTACTTGATGGAAGATTAGAAAAAGCAAAAAAACTTGGAGCTGACGGTGTAATTAATTCAAGTAAAGAAAACTTAAATGAAAAGGTTAAAGAGATAACTAACGGAAATGGTATGGATGTATGTATCGAAGCAGTAGGACGTCCTGAAACATTCTTAAGCTGTATTGATAATGCTGCTTTTGGTTCAAAAGTAATTCTTATTGGAAATGGTAAAAAAGAAACTACATTTAATCACTCGATTTTATTGAAGAAAGAGTTAGATGTCTATGGTTCTAGAAATAGTTTACTTGATTTTCCAGCACTAATCGATTTAGTATCACAAGGAAAAGTAGAAATTGATGAGATTGTTACAGATGAATTTGAATTAGATAAAGTAACTGAGGCTTTTGATACATTGATTAACAATGACGGTTCGAAATTAAAAGTAATCGTAAAATTCAACTAGTTAAAATATGGGGAGGCATAAAAAGTGAGATTAAATAGAGAACTTAAATCAAGCATTAGAAATACAGAGAGAATAGTACAATTTGGCGAGGGAAATTTTTTAAGAGCTTTTGCTGATTGGATGATTGATAAAATGAATAAAGAAGCAGATTTTGATAGTTCAGTTGTCGTTGTTCAACCTTTAAAGCAGGGACTTATTGATAAATTAAATGAGCAAGATGGTTTATATACTTTGTATTTAAATGGAATAAAAGATGGACAAGCTATTAGTGAGCACAAAGTAATTGAATCTATTAGTAGAGGTATTAATCCTTATTTTCAACATGAAGAATATTTAGAATTAGCTAGAAATCCAGAACTAAGATTTGTATTATCAAATACAACAGAAGCTGGCATAGCTTTTGATGAAGAAGATAAATTAGAAGATAAACCTCAAAATAGTTATCCAGGAAAGCTTACTGCACTATTATATGAAAGATATAAAAACTTTGATGGAGATAAGAACAAAGGATTAATACTAATTCCTTGTGAACTTATAGAGAAAAATGGAGAAAAACTAAAAGAAATAATACTAAAGTATGCATCACTATGGAATTTAGAAGAAGGATTTACTAGCTGGATAAATGAATCAAATCAATTCTGTAATACTTTAGTTGATAGAATTGTACCTGGTTATCCAAGAGATAGAATTGAAGAAATCACAGAAGAATTAGGATACGACGATCAATTAGTTGTAGAGGGAGAGCAATTCCACCTGTGGGTTATAGAAGCACCATTGTGGGTAAAAGATGAATTCCCAGCAGAAAAATGTGGATTAAATGTAGTTTTCACTGATGACTTGACGCCTTATAGAACAAGAAAAGTTAGAATATTAAATGGCGCACACACAACTATGGTGCCTGTATCATTATTATATGGCATAGAAACTGTTAGAGAAACTGTTGAACATGAAGTAATGGGTAAATTTATAGAGGATGCGATTTTCAATGAAATAATTCCAACACTTGATCTGTCTAAAGAAGAATTAGATTACTTTGCAGGGGCAGTATTAGAGCGTTTCAAAAATCCATTTATTAAGCATTACTTAATGAGTATTTCTTTGAATTCAAATCCAAAGTTTAGAACTAGAGTACTTCCATCTTTATTAACTTACAAAGAACGCAAAAATGAATTACCAAGTAAGCTAGTGTTTGCTTTTGCAGCGACTATACGTTTATACAAAGGTGATATTAATGGAAATACAATACAATTAAAAGACAACCAAGACATATTAGATATGTACAAAGAGTTATGGTCTAATTGCAGTGGTGAAGAAGATTATAAAAATATAGTTACTACTGTTTTAGCAAGAGTCGATATTTGGGAAATGGATTTAAATGAAGTAGAAGGACTTGCAGAAAAAGTAACTTATTACTTATCTATAATTGAAAAGGTAGGAATGGTTGAAGCTATAAAAGAGGTGATGTAATGAAACCTTATATTAGAATTAATACTAGTGACAATGTAGTGGTTGCACTGCAGGATTTAGATAAAGATACAATAATTGAAATAGATGATAAAAAGGTTAAAACACAAGAGAATATTAAAAAGGGGCATAAGGTTGCTCTAAAAGATATTAAGGTTAATGAAAATATTATTAAATATGGGTCAGCTATAGGTCATGCTATAGCTGATATTGAAGAGGGAAAACATATCCATACTCATAATATTAAAACTAACCTAAAGGGTATTGAAGAATATACATTTTCTGAAGATTTTAATATTACTTTTGATAAGAAAAAACCATTGAGTTTTAAAGGATATGTTAGAGAAGATAATCAAGTTGGAATTAGAAATGAATTATGGGTAGTTCCAACAGTTGGCTGTGTTAATGGAATAGGTCAACAAATTCTTGAAGAATTTAAATTAGCAGAAAATCCTGAAGGGACAGATGCTATGGAAGTATTAAAGCATAATTATGGGTGTTCACAGCTTGGAGACGACCATAAAAATACAAGAAGGATTCTTGAAGATATCGTGAAACATCCTAATGCTGGTGGAGTATTGGTATTAGGACTAGGTTGTGAAAACAATGAAATGAAGATTTTCATAGAAAATCTAGGTGACTTTAACGATAAAAGAGTAAAATTTTTAGTAGCTCAAGATGTAGAAGATGAAATAGAAGAAGGCGTAAAGTTGTTAAAAGAGCTTTATGGACATATGAAAAATGATAAAAGAGAAGATGTACCTATATCTAAGTTAAAAGTGGGATTAAAATGTGGTGGTTCAGATGGACTTTCAGGAATTACAGCAAATCCACTATTAGGAGCTTTTTCTGATTCATTAATTGCACAAGGTGGTACAACTATCCTTACAGAAGTACCTGAAATGTTTGGGGCAGAAACTATTCTTATGGATAGATGTATAAATGAAGAAGTTTTTAATAAAACTGTACATCTTATTAATGATTTTAAAGAATATTTCATGAGTTATAACCAACCAGTATACGAAAATCCATCACCAGGGAATAAAGCTGGTGGAATTACTACACTAGAGGATAAGTCTCTAGGTTGTACACAAAAAGGTGGTACAGCCCCTGTTGTAGATGTATTAAAGTATGGTGAAATTCTTAAAACTAATGGATTAAACTTGCTTAGTGCACCAGGTAATGATTTGGTTGCTTCAACTGCTTTAGCTTCTTCAGGCTGTCATATTGTCTTATTTACTACAGGAAGAGGAACACCCTTTGGTACTTTTGTACCTACTATGAAGGTATCTTCAAATTCTGAGATTTATAATAAAAAACAGCGTTGGATTGATTTCAATGCAGGGGTTTTAGTAGAAGATAAATCTATGGATTTAGTGGTAGAAGATTTTATGCAATATATAATAGAAGTTGCTAGTGGAAAGCTAGTAAATAATGAAATAAATAATTTTAAAGAAATAGCTATATTTAAAAATGGCGTTACTTTATAGAAAATCACCAAAAGGTACTTTGAGACAAATACGTTGAAATATGGCGTATAAAAGTGATTGACACCAAATACACCAAAACGTCAATGTCGAAATTAAAAGAAAATATATATTAAGAAAACCAGTATCGAAATTATGATACTGGATTTTTCTTGTCTAAAGATAAGCAGTTAATAATTTAATGGAAAGGTATAGTGGGCTATAATGCTATTTGATAAGTTGGTATTATATTTATAAGTTGAAGGAGTTGTAAATGACAAAGTAGCTAGAGGAGTTCTAAGAAAAAAAGTCAAGATACAAATCTGAAATAGAATGGAATATTGATTATTATTTTATAAATTTACTAAAAACATAGAAGAAAATATGCGAATAATGTAGTATTATATACTTATATGAGTATAATTATTTACGTAAAGTTATTGATTTGTTCACATATATGTAAAGTTATTGAAATTAATTACACAATAAGTGTTTAATGCTTTTGTTTTTTAAGCTTTTAATTCTTTAACTGTACTCGTAAAACTGAAAATTATACTCTATGTTTCAGAAAAAAGGGGGTTATTATATGTTTTGTCCAAAGTGTGGTAAGAAAAGAGAAGGAGAAGCGAAATTCTGTGGAGGTTGTGGCTACAGATTTCAAGAAACAACTATTAACGATAAAGAAAATTCAGAAGACATAATAAAACCACAAGCTATAATAAATGCTAATGTAGTTAATGAGCAAGAAAAAAAGGAACAACAATCTACAGTAAAACAGAGTAACACTCAAAACGCAGTAAAACAGGATCAATATGTAAAAAATACTGCTAAAACTAAAGGTATGAGTAATAAATCAATAATAATTACAATAGTTGGGGTAGCATTTGTGGTGGTGGTATTGGCGGTGGTAATGGTTTCAATCATTGGTGGGGATAATAATTCTAATAACGGAAATCTTATAGCTGATAGCAATAATAATGATATTGAAGACGTTAAAAATGATGACACTGATAATAATTCTAAAGATAATTCCTTAGACAATATAGATAATAGCCAAAATAATATTGAGAACAATACTGGAAGTAGTATCGAAAATAATACTTCAGACAATAGTAACAATCCAAATGACATAGAAGACAATTCAAATCCAATAGAAGACAATGGAGAGATAGATTATTTGCTTTATGATGATAAATACATAGAACCACTTTCTATTGAGGCTTCATCTTATTTAGAATCTACAAGTAATGGTCACTATTTTCCAGAGAATATTAATGATTACAATAATGAAACAGCTTGGGTTGAATCAGTACCGGGTGATGGTAGTGGACAATGGATTCAATTAAATTTTGAAAAAGAAACTACAATAAATGGAATTGATTTTGAAATTGGATATAGAAAATCGGAGGAAACATATTTTAAAAACAATAGACCCAAAAATGTAAGAGTTGAATTTTCAGATGGAAGTGATTTTTATATTGAATTTAGTGATGGTTTTGGATACGGAAGCAGAGTAGAAACAGATTCAGTAAAAACTACATATGTAAAAGTCATTATAGAAGATGTTTATAAAGGAAGTTCTTATGACGACACTTGTATTTCGGAGATACATGTTTATTAAATAAAATGAGGGTTTAAATTATATAAAAAGGGGGCTTAAAATATTGGGGCAAGTTATCAATTTAATGATTAAAGGTATAAGAAAAGATTTTAAAAAGAATATGATTAAAGCTTTGGCAGTATCATTTGTGATTTTGATACTTAATTTTATCCTTTTGAGTAAATTTCAAAAAAGTGGACTCGGACCATATTTAAGTTCAACTCTTGCTATACCAGGTAATAGACTTGGTGGAACCTTATTTTGGTCATTAGCTGGTGCGAATGTAGTAAATGTTTTTTCTAAGTTAAAAAATAAGAAACAATTATTTATATGGACAAGAATTAAACCTGCTAGTAAAAGTGTACTTTCGTTTTCAGAAAATGAATTTAAATTAGCGTATATTATAGGAATTACATTAGCAATATTGTTTAGTAACATAACTGGGAGTGTTTCTTTTAGCCTTTTAGCAGCTATAACCTTTTTTTCTTCTTCAGTTCAAATAAAGAAGAGCAAACTGGCTTTTGTACTTAATATGATTTTTGGAAGATTAATGAGAGCAATGTTTAAAAAGAAAGGAAACGGGTCTATAAATTCTCTTATGAGTGGATCAACCTTAGGATTTATGTTTTACGGTTTACTTAATGGTAATGAAATAGGATTATTTATTGGACTAGCTTTAATTATTTTGTTTATTGTAATAAATGTTATGGATATTTTTAAGAAGAAAAAGAAAAACGGGGAGGAAATATAATGAAAAAATTATTTGCTTTTATATTCATTTTGTTATTGCTTCTACCTGTGATTTCTGTAAAAGCTATTGGAAATGTTGAAGAGAATATTAATACTATAAAAGATAGAGAGGGCTATAAGAAATATGATTTTGAGCTTTCTTTAGAAGAAATAGAAAATAGCGAATATATGATTATGGAAGAAAGATATAATTTTTATTCTAATGAAGGCAATTTACCAGATGTAACAATTTATATTAAAAATAATAAATTTCAAGAAACAATTCTTTCTGATGGAACACAGATTAAATCAGTGGAAGATTTCTCTAAGATAATTGAAAAAGGATATTATTATAGTGAAAAAAATGTTCGTAAGATAAAAATTGACCGTCCTTATTTCAGACAAACAGTAACATTAAATAAATATTCTAGAGAAACGGGAGATATTATAGAAGAGTTTCATGGAGTATTTGATGGAGTATTTAATGATGACGGTAGTATGCTAAAAGGTGACATTTTTGAGCACACTGTATATCCTGATAATACTGAATTTTCTGGTGCATATTATAAAATGGAGCTTTTCAAAACTGGTGCAGATTATTATAATCCAAATAATGATCCAATTATTGGAGAATGGTACCCGGAAGATTCATATTTTAAGACTGATTATTATTCTTTTACCGACTATTTAAATTTAGATGATGAATTTAATGTTCAAGAACAATCAACGCAAGCCTACAGAATTTCCATAGAAAATATTAATAACATAAGTGGAGGCAGCACAGGAAATTCGGGAACAACAGATGGAAATTCAGGAGGTAATATAGGGGGAGGTGATATTAATCCACTAGTAGATGGAATGCTTCCTTTTGTGGGTAGTTTATTAGCGATACTAGGTTTGCTGGGTTTATCTTCAGGACTTTCGGGATTCGGTGGTACTAGCGATCCTAATGGGACAGATGGAGAAGATTTTACCGATAATGAAGTTCAAGGAGATGGAGTAGGTGGAAATGACTCAGATGAGGAAGAAGAAAATACACTTGCAATAGAAGCAAAAATTTATGATGGGCCTCTAATGGCGGGTAATAGCAGAAAAAGTGTAACTCTTGTGGCTTCAATAGTGGGTAATGCAGAGGAAAGTGTAAAAGTACAAGCGGCAAGTAGTATATCAGTGGAGGCAATTGCAAGTAGCCAAGGTGCTTCTTACGTATACATTGAACAGGAAAGTAATAGTAGTGGAGCTGAAAAGCAGTTTTACATTTCATTCACATATTTAGCTAGCTCAAAATTCTATGAAGGAGATAGCGGTATTACATTCCCAATAGAAGTTCCACTAGTAGTTAACTGTGCTTCACCAAAGATTCATGCTAAGCAAGTAATGCTCAAGGTAGAAAAGGATGAAAAGAAATTAATTTTAGAGCCTAATTCCATTGTTATAGGAGATAAACAAATGGAGCATTATCCTATAAAAGTAAGAGTTAAATCCATGGAAAAATTAGAGTGGCAGTTTTCAGCTGAGGTTGAGCCTTCTCTTGAGATGGGTATAAAATATATAGATTGTATTGATGTTGAAAATGACAACTGCGGTATTAAGATAACACCAGAGATACTACCAGAAGGTTCAGGAACTTCCATTTCTAATACTGTAATTGTAAAGGCTATGAATATTAAAACGAATAAAGAGATTTCTAAAAAGTTACCAGTGACAGTAGCTAGAGAAGGATTAATAGTGGTGAGTGAAAAGCCTCTAAATATAGTTGCAGACGGTATTTCACAAGCTAAACTTAAAATAGGAGCTGTAACAGCAAAAAATGGGGAATTACAAACAGATTATGAGCTTCTTTCTAATTTAAAAATCGTACCTAAAATAAGTACAGATGAGAAGCTTGCCCAAAATGCTTTTGACGCTTCTAAAATCGAATTTAGCACAGGGAAATGGGATAATTTTGAGGGATATAAAAACAAAACACTATCGACTTATTCCTATGAAATGAAAACCACAAGAGAGATACCAGGTAATGGAGTAAACTACAGAGGGAAGCTTATGGCAAGTGCTTCAAGTGGAGATAAAATTTATAATGTAGAAATACCATTAGTTTTAGATGTACTGTCTATGGGGCCAGGTAGTCCAAGATGGGAAGAGGAACTCCAAAATTGTAGAAAAATCATTAAAATGATTCCAAAAGAATATCAACCAAAGATGAATAGTATTTTGGAAAGTAAAGCAAAGGTAATGGGAGCAAGAGGACTTTATACTCTTCGTAAAAAGATATGGAAGATAGGACAATCCCTATGGGAAGCTGAAGGTGGAAAAGGTTATGAAGATTTAGAAAGATGGGCTGGTTATATTGAGGATACTCTTAATGTAGCTCATTGGTTAGGTAGAATGGCTGCAGATGTTGCAGGGACAATGGTTACAGGAAGTCCATTCTTAGGTATAGTTGTTGGAGAGAGTCATGATGCTATAGTTTCAGCTTTGGTAGCTTATAGAGATGGTTTGGATTTAAATGAGTGGTACGAACAATATTTTTATAATGATTTGATGGATATGATTGAAGGTTTAGGGGAAGAGGCTGTAAGTCCTGAAAGAATAACTAAGTACTTAACTAAATTCTTCAAAAAAAATCCAAAGATGAAGATTGTAGCTTATTCAATGCTATTCATCTATAATTTAGTAAATAATATTTGTCGAAGGGATATGGATGTATTTGATGCTGCAAAGGCAGCAATAAAAGACATTCTGTATGCAGAGGTATTAAAATTTGTTGTAGGAAGAATTTCTAAAAAAGTTGAAAAAGGAAAAGCTAAAGGAAATGTTGATAGTTCCGCTAATAGTAAAGGAAACGTAGATGGTTCATCGAGTAGCAAGGGAAAGGTTACAGGTAATACTGATTTTAATGACCCAATGACGAATCAAAAGGGATTTTCAAAGGCAAATCAAAAGGTAAATAATTTGCATGACGCCGTTGAAAGTGGAGATCCTAAAGCAATTGAAAAAGCCGTTTATGACATTAAAACAGATAAGTATGCTATTGCTGAAATAAATAAAAAAATAGATGGTAAATCTGTGTATTCAGATAGCCTAAAAATTAAGGTTGAAGATGTTTATGATGATATGGTTAAAAAACCAGTAAATAGCAAGCTAAATAATAAAATAGAAGACCTCTATAATAAAAAAACTAATGTTTCAAAGGTTCTTGGAATTGAAGATACAGGACGTTCAAATCCTACTAAAGATGCAAAAGTAGGCTCCGACTGGGATGTAGGTAAAAAGGTTAAGTACATTGACAAAAATGGATGCTATAGAACTGAAATTATGAAAGCTAAAGATATGAAACCATTACTTACTGATTCTATTAATGAAACCATAGGAAATAAGTATGGAAAAGGTATAAGCCCAGAAGATTTAAGGGCAAAGAATGACATAGAGCCAATGGGAAGAGATGCAGCCGGAGGATTTGCCGATGATGTTGATAAGGCAATTGGTATCAAAAACAACAAAACTCATTATTACGATAATCCATTAGACATTAAAGATCCTGAGGCCTTTGGTAAAACAGCAAAACACAAGGTATTAGAGTGGTGGAGTGAAAAAGCTGATTATCTATCAACAAATGGAGGAAGTCAATTAGATATTAATAGCAACAAGCTTGAAGGATTAAAACAATACAACAAACAATATAATACTTTACTAAAACCAATGGAAGATATAGCAAAAATCAAGAAACCAAACTTAAAAGCACCGCCACAAGTACTTGATCAATTTCAAAAACTAACAGATGAAGTTATCAAAGGTCACAAATCTATAGAGTACATGGAAAATACCTTAAAGAAAAGCGGATATTCCGTTGAGAAAATAATCGATATATTTGGAAGTCATATAGAAACTTATGCCAAAGAACTATAGTAATTGGTTTTGTTTTAAAAAGGTGTTGATTTATAAAATATTGCTTTATTACTAAATAGTCTATTTTGTTAGTAAAATCATCTTTAATTGTGCATTGTACATTAAGGTCTTAAAGGTTTTAATATTTTAATTGCACTCTGCACTCTGCAAATTGCACACTTATTAAAAAGAAGGGGGTTTTAAAATGAATTTTGATAAGGCAGAAAAAGAGTTTTCATTTGCAAAACGAGCTTATGAAAATGGAGTTATAAACCAAGCTGAATATCTAAATAAAATTCGCAATGAGCTTTTAGTTCAAGATGAAAATACAGGGAAATGGATGCTTGATTATGAAAAAGGCAATTGGTTATGGTTTGATAATTTGAATAATGAATGGATTAGAAGAAATAGACCTGGATATAAAAAAAATGAAGAAGAATATATAATACAAATTACAGCATCAGAGCCACCACAAATTGATGAGAAAATCAGAAAAGAAATCTTACAGTATCAAAATGAAGAAGTAATAAATGAACCAAAAGTAGGAAAAGAGGAATTAATTAAAGAAGAAGTTTTTGAAAATATTAAAGAAGAATCCACAAAAAAATGCAATAAATGTGGGCAAGTTGTGGATAAAGATAATAAATTTTGTCCTATCTGTGGAAATAAAATTGAAGAAAAAAAGATGAACTTTTGTAGAAATTGTGGAAAAGAAATTAAAGAAGGTAATGAATTCTGTATATTCTGTGGGACTAAGAACTAAAAAGTGATTGATGAATCCAGTATTGAAAGCTATAGTCAATACTGGATTTGTATTTTAAAAATAAAAATTATTAATTATACAATATTATTTAGGAATTCAAATCTTACAGTTTTGAATCTAAAAAATACCATGTTTTTTAAACTTTTTATACGTGAAAGGATTGCCTTCCATAATACATTTAAGACGTCTTATAACTTCAGTTATTTCGTGATTATGTTTTCGAGCTGAAGCTTTTTCACTATTAGACATATCATGACGGTTACCTTCATCTGTATTACTTTCTCTAATTTTAATATAATTACTTGGAGCATATTTTTTTGCTATATCATAGGCATTATCGCCAACTTTATTAGTAAGCGCTACATTAGCACCTCTATCAAGTAAGTCGTGAATAGTGTTAGTAGGCATATATTTAGCTGCAACCATTAATGGGGTAACACCTTCTAAATTTTGATGGTTTATATCTTCAGTTTTATTGACGATTAAATCATATTTTTTGCGGCTCTTTTTTACAGCTTCAAATAAGGGTGTTCTACCTTTATTGTCGGTTATATTTGGATTTGCACCAGCTTGTAGTAAGTAATCGACACATTCATCATTATATTTTGTTTCAATAGCATAAAATAAGGCTGACTTACCATTACTTTTGTTTTTTATATCTACATTGATGCCAGATTCTATTGCTTTTTTCATAACATCCACAAAAGATAATTCGCCTTTTTTAGGGAAGAAATGTGAGCTTACAGCTATCATTAAAATATTACGGTCCAAACAATCGGTAGCGCTTAAAGAATCGTTTTGCAAATAGCCTATTAATTCATTCACTCTATCAAGATTTTCGTTGTGATTGGATTGAGATTTTTTTCTTAATATTAGAATAATTTGAATAACAGTGATTAGAAATAATATGAAAAAGATTATTGTCATTATTCATCCCTCCCCTTAATTCGAGAACCACAATTTCCACAGAAGTCACCTTCCGTATTTAATTCTGTGCCACATTTACTACAAAACTTGTAGCTTGGGATAGCTTGCTTTTGAACTTGTACTTTTTCATTTTGTGTGAATGTTTTTTCTTCGATTTTATTTTCAGTGTTATTATCAGTATTATCTTTTACAGTTAGATTATAATATTTCTTAGGCTCATACTTTATAGATTTTTTGTATTTATACAAACCTAAATTTACTAATATAAATACAATATTTAATAATAAGCCTTGCCAAAAGGTGCTTGTACCAATGTCGGTTTTCATTACAATAAATGGTATGCCAAAAGCGATGAATAAGAAGCCTAAAACGATAGCTAAGCCAATAAGTGGATTTTGTTTATGCTTTTTTTGAATTTTCATAATCTTTTCTTTTGTTTCTTGTTTTTCTTCAGTGAGTGGTATTTCTTCAACTGGGGTCTTACAGTTTGGACAGAATTTTTGTTTTAACACTAATTCTTCACCACATTTAATACAATAATGATTTTTCATAAAAACCTCCCTTTTTTCCTGTTTACGCATCAAAGTTCACAGTATATAATTGAAAGATTAAAGCATCAAAAGATTAATAAATAATAAATCGACAAATTAACTTTAAATTCCCTATAATACCAGTTTATCATAAATGAATAAATATAATCAAAAGTAAAATTTGTCTTTTAGGGCAACGAGACATTAAAAATTAGGTTCTGTAGTAAATTGTAACATTCGTATCAATATGGATGAAGATATTTGGTTAGAAATTTAAATGAATGGAGAAAGAATTTTATCATAATAAATGTTATTTAAACTGTATGAAAATTATGAATACAGAGGAGTGCTTAAATGAAGTAAGTTCTAAAGAACTTTTATTACAAAAATATAACAAATGACAAAAATATATAAAAATTGCAAAAAAAATGTGGTAAAATATAAAGGTAAATAGATTGTAGCTTATATTCTAAAATTTTGCGACTTAAAGGGGTGCATATTACGGAAACGGAAGTAGTAAAATCAACGGAAAGTGAAATGAAAAGGCAAAGTAAAAAATCATATCCAATAGAGGGTAGAGTAAAAAAACGCAAGAAATTATTTATAGGTATTTTAAGTCTTATAGGCATTTTAGTTTGTATATATTTTGGTATGTCCATTTACTTTATGAATCATTTTTATTTTGGGTCTACTATAAACGGTGTGAATGTTTCAGGTGAAAGTGTGGAAACAGTAAATGAACTAATGGCAGCTGAAATAGGCAAATATCAGTTAACGCTTAAAGAACGTGATGGAATAGAGGAAATAATTATACCAGATGAGGTTGGTTTAACCTATGAGGGAGACGGAGAATTTAGAGAGCTTAAGGACAATCAAAATCCTTATAGATGGGTTATAACACTTTTTGATAAAGAAAATTTGAACATAGTAGAGGGCGTTAAACTCGATGAAGCTCTTCTAGCAGAAAAAATGGACAAACTTTCTTGTTTCGATGGTAGTAAAGTAATAATTCCACAAAGTCCTGTTCTTCAATATAAAGATGGTTCTTATGAACTTATACCTGAAGTAAATGGCAACGAGGTAAAGAAAGATATACTATATAATGAAATGAAGGATTCATTACTTGAGAGACAAGCTGAAATTGACCTAGAGGAAATTGATTGCTATGTGAAACCTGAATATACTATAGATTCAGAAGAGGTTGTTGATGCAGAAAAATTGATTAATACTTATGTAGCAGCAAAAATTACTTATAGCATAGGAAGTGACCAAGAATATTTAGATGGTGATACAATAAATAAATGGATTACTATAGATGAGAATTATAATGTGACTTTTAATGAAGAAGAAGCTAGAAGTTATGCAGCAAGTCTTGCTAATGAATATACTACTGTAGGTAAGCAAAGATCTTTTAAAACATCAGGAGGGTCTACAATAAATGTTGGTGGTGGAGATTATGGATGGGCTGTAGGTATAACCAAAACTACAGAAGCTTTAATTGAATCCATAGAAAAAGGCGAAACAGTAACTAAAAAGCCTTCATACTATGCAACTGCAATGGTAGAGGGTAGAAATGATATTGGAAATACCTATGTAGAAGTAGATCTTACAAATCAGCATTTATGGTTTTATAAAAATGGAACATTAATAGTTGATGGACCTGTTGTTACGGGTAATGTAAGTGCTAATAATGCAACTCCAGCTGGTGTTTATAAATTAAAGTATAAAGAGAAAAATGCTACTTTAAGAGGAGAAGATTATGAGACTCCAGTTGATTATTGGATGCCTTTTAATGGTGGTATAGGAATACACGATGCAACATGGAGAAGTGAATTTGGTGAAACAATATATCAGACAAGCGGTTCTCATGGTTGTGTAAATTCTCCATACAGTTTAGCAAAAACAGTTTTTGAGAATATTACGCCAGGTACTCCTGTTGTTTGTTATAATTAACCTTAAAAATCCAGTACTGAAGTATAGTACTGGATTTTTGTTTTAGTAATAGAACATATGATTAGCTAATTAGGGGATTTAAGTCTAAATTTGTTGAGAATGTTTAAAAATAATAATATAATGAAAGTAAAGTAAAAAAATAGGATGAGTTTATGAGAAATAATAATAGAAAAATAGAAATAATAAAAATTAGCATTATTGTTATTGTTGTAACGTTTATATTGAGTATGCTAGAATGGGTATTGTTGAATGATTATAACAATAATGTAAGTTCTTATAATAATGAAATTCAAGAGTATTATGAAGACCAATACAATACAGTTATATACCAATATAGAATGCTCTCAAAAGCGTATTTTGATGAAACTATTAATAATAATCGGGTATTAAGTATTATTGAAGAAGCTAATGCAGCAGACGAAGAAAATAGAAGTGAGTTAAGGGAAGAATTGAACGATATTTTAGTAGGAACCTATAATAATGCAGTAGAAAACAATTTTAGGCAACTTCATTTTGTTTTAAGAGATTCCACAAGTTTTCTGAGAATGCACAAAGTAGAAAAGTATGGTGATAATTTAAGAGACATTCGAGATACTGTAAGAATTGCAAATGAAGAGAAAATATATGTTGAAGGTTTTGAAGAAGGACGTGTTTTAAATGGATATAGATTTGAATATCCATTGTTTAAAGATAATGAACATATCGGTTGTGTTGAAGTGAGTATATCATTTATTTCTATTATTAAGATGATGGATCAATTATTTGAAAACCCAAGTGCATTTATCATCAAAAAGTCAGTAGTGGAAGATAAGGTATGGGAAGAGCAAATTGAAGACAATTATGGGCAAAGTAGAATATCAAATCTTTATTATTATGATAAAGAAGCATATGAGTATATAAGTGA
Source organism: Clostridium sp. DL1XJH146 (assembly GCF_054819755.1). NCBI lineage: Bacteria > Bacillati > Bacillota > Clostridia > Eubacteriales > Clostridiaceae > Clostridium > Clostridium sp. DL1XJH146. The sequence continues at coordinate 134,758 of NZ_JBTVVN010000003.1, read as the reverse complement.
TAAAGAAAAATATAATGATTTTCTCGGAAGTGTAATAAATGATAACAACGTATTAGAAAAGGTAGGAAAGTTATTAGAGAAAGAAGAAACTTTTATAATAAATACTAATAATAATGATCAAATATATACAGTTTTCTTCTTAAAGATAGAAAATGTAGTGGGAGAACAGGTTGGATATCTAGTTTTTTATAATGAGAATGATATATTTTCTGCGTTTAAACAAAGTATCATTATAAAAAGTATTTTTATAGCTATCTTATGGGTATTGATTTTATGGACTATTTTTATTATATACAGATCAAAAATTGAAATGGATAAAATTACATATTTTGACAAACTAACTGGTGCATATAATAGAAACAAACTGTATCAATATATTCAGCAAGAGATAGAACGTAATAAAAGATATGGGACAAGTTTTTCAATTATAATCTATGATATAGATTATTTCAAAAGAATTAATGATAATTATGGACATTTAGTCGGAGATTTGGTGCTAAAAGAAATTACTCATTTAATCAAAAATAATATAAGGAGTAATGACTATTTATTTAGATTTGGGGGAGATGAGTTTATAATTTTACTACCCAATACAAAGCTAGAAAATGCAAAAATAGTGGCTGAAAAAAATAGAGCTATGATTGATGAAAAAGAGTATGTTACTGAAGCAGTAGATAATATTACTTTGAGCACAGGGGTAGCACAGTATATTGAGGGTGAAAAAAGCGAAGAACTTATTAGTAGAGCAGATACTGTACTATATAAAGCAAAATCAGAAGGTAGAAATAGAGTCGTTGGAGTATGATGAGTTTTAAAATTAATAAATAAGTAAGAAATCCAGTATTGCAATTTAATACTGGATTTTTATTTTTTTGAAAATAATTTTTGAATTTAATTATATATATAGTCATTAAAAAGTATAAATATATATATAAATAAATAGGTTAAATTTTCAACAAAATTAGTATGATATAAATTAATTTTAAAACTTTTATTAATTAAAGGGGTGGGGATTACGGGGAAGAAACCATTAAATCTAATAGTAACTTTTATAAAAAGGCGAAAGAAAATCATCAAATGGGATTTAATATCTTTTGGTATATTTATTAAAAGTAAAATACTAAACCCTATAGGAAGAGTGATAAAAAGAAACAAAAAGATTTTTATAGGTATTTCAATAACACTTTGTTCTTTACTTGTTATATATATGGGTATGGTGATTTATTTTATGAATCATTTTTACTTTGGTACTACTATAAATTGTATAAGTGTTTCAGGTAAAAAAGTGGAGGCAGTCAATGAATTGATGGAAGATGAACTTGACAAATATGAGCTGAAGCTAAATGAACGTGGAGGCATACAAGAGGTAATTAAAGGAAATGAAATTGGATTATGTTACGAAACAGGTAGAGAATTTAGGGATACTAAGGATGAGCAAAGTCCATATAAATGGGTATCATCTATTTTTAATACAGAGGATTCAAAGATGATAGAAGAAGTTAAATTTGATAATGAATTATTAAACAAACAGATTAATAGCCTTTCTTGTTTTGATAGTAGTAATGTAATTGAACCACAAAATCCTTGTTTTGAATATGTAGACGAAAGCTACGAAATTATAGCTGAAGTAAATGGGAACAAGGTAAATAAAGAGGTTTTATATAGCTATGTAGAAGATGCGCTTCTTAAAAGACAATCTTCAATAGACTTAGAGGAAATTGATAGTTATGTTAAACCGGAATATACTTCAAATTCTCAAAAAATAATTGATACAAGAGACTTACTTAATAAATATGTATCATCTAAAATTACATATAACTTTGGAAGTGACAATGTAGTTTTAGATGGTAATACAATAAATACATGGCTTAGTGTTGATGATACTATGGAAGTTAAATTGGACGAGCAAGAAGTAAAAAACTATATTGACGAACTTGCAAATAATTATAATACAATTGGTTCAAAAAGGAATTTTGCTACATCTTCGGGAAGCACAATACAAGTAAGTGGAGGAGATTATGGCTGGTCTGTTGATAGAGCAGAGGAAACCGTCGCCTTAATAGAATCTATAAAAGCAGGTGAAATTGTCACAAAAGAAACAGCATTTTCTCAAAGAGCAATGTGCCTTGGTAAAAATGATATTGGAAATACTTATGTAGAAATAAACCTATCAAATCAACATTTATGGTTTTATAAGAATGGATTATTAATAGCAGATGGACCAGTTGTTACTGGTAATATAAGTGCTAATCATGGGACACCATCGGGTATTTATAGATTGAAATATAAACAAAAGGATGCTGTTTTGCGGGGCGATGATTATGAAGCACCTGTGGCATTTTGGATGCCTTTTAACGGAGGAATAGGAATGCATGATGCAAATTGGAGAGGTTCTTTTGGAGGGTCAATATATAGGACAAACGGGTCACATGGTTGTGTGAATTGTCCCTACTATTTAGCAAAAGCAATATTTAATAACATTGATGCAGGCACCCCGATTATTTGTTATAAATGACTTTAACTCAAGCTTATAGTTGAAAAAAGGTACCTACCACCAAAAAAAATTCCGACATGATCTTTTATAATTTATAGTATTTTTATTGCAATAATTCCTATATTTTTTATTAGCAAAATACACTTTTATAGTCTAAACAATAGAAAAAGAAAAAAGCAGATAGTAATTTAATAAGATTTATAATAAATGTAAAATATAAGCTGAAAAAATTACAATATACAAAAATACAAAAAATCTAGCATCTTAAAATCCTTGTATAAAAAACTTAACAAATTATAGAAAATATATTAAAATATTACTTAAAGATATTTGTTAGTATGGTAATAGGAGGTTTACAAGATGACTTTGGGAGAAAAAATTAATAAATTAAGAAAAAGTAAATCTATTTCACAAGATGTATTTGCGGAAGATATGAAAGTAGCTAGACAGACTGTAGCAATGTGGGAACTAGACAAATTTTATCCTGAAATAAATAAATTAATAGTAATAGCTAATATTTTAGATGTTACTTTGGCTGAATTACTTAACTAGAATAAAATACTTTTCGATAAATTATTTTAGAAAATATAGATGTGTGGTAAAATCAAATTATAATAATATAAGAGTTACTTCAGAAGAAATGGGTGATATAAATTGATAGATAAAGCTATTAGTAAGATGATTTTTTATTTTGATGGAGATGTAAGAAGGATTAATCACGCTCTAAAAGTTTATTCTTTTTCTAAAATTATTGGAGAACTAGAAGGCTTAAATTCTAAAACTATGCTTACCTTAGAGCTGGCAGCTATCTTCCATGATATTGGGATTAAAGTTAGTGAGGAGAAATATAATTCTTCAAGTGGAGTGCATCAGCAAATAGAAGGGCCACCTATTGCGAGAGAGCTTTTAAAAAAATTTCAACTAGAGGAAAAAACTATAGATAGAATTTCTTTTTTGATAGCTAATCATCATACGTATTCAAATATAGTTGGAATTGACTATAGGATATTGATTGAATCAGATTTTTTAGTGAATATATATGAAGATGAAATGGACAAAGATGCAATTTTAAATGTTAGAGAAAAATATTTTAGGACAAAGACGGGATTAGAGTTCGTAGAATCTTTATATTTAAGCCAATAAAAATATATGATTAAGAATAAATAGTAAGCCATTTTGCAATATGCAAGATGGCTTATTTATCTATTTTAGTCATTTTGTAATGAAAGTATTTTAACATGAAATTTAATTCTTAAGGAGATTTTGAAAGGGTAAAATTGATACATATATTTAATAAACATTAAAAGTAAAATTGAGAAAATTAAGTAATATTTTGAGCTGTATTATGTTATTATATATATAAATAGGTAAAAGTGTAGAAAATAAAAATCTAGGAGTAACATTTTGATGAAAAATAGGTTGAAAAGATTCCTTTTAATGGTTTTAATAATAACATCAATAATTACTAATGGGAGCATATTATTTCTAATCAATTATCAGGTTAATAAAAATATTGAAAAAACAAAAGAATCTACTATTAAAGATATAGAAAAAATTGTTTTAGAGTTTGATAGAAAGATAATGCAGATGGAAAAAGAAATTAATTTACACGGATATTCTGTAATAAAATATGTATCAGGGGAACTAATTGAAGAGGGTATACTAAAAGAAAATGTTAATAGTTCTTACTTAGAGGGATTATGCAGTGAGTATGAAATTGATGACATATATTTAGTAAGAGACGATGGTAAAATATATAAGAGCACTGATCCTAGAATGTTGTATATGAACATTTTCCAGATGCCGGATTATCTAACAAATAATATTAAAGAAATTTATGGTAAGGGGGAGGTTTGTACTCAACGCGTTATACCAGAAATTAATACGGGCAAATTGAATAAATACTATTTTTATAATCCAAAGGATACGGATTTAATTATAGGAATAGCTATTGATTTTAATTCATATATAGAGGAGCATAACTATAAAAGTTATAATAAAGAATTATTAGCTGATATTTTATTAGATCCAAGTTTGAATAAAACACATGTAAATGAAATAGATGTATATGACTTAAGTAATGATATTGGTTGGTCTGTAATGAGGTCGAAAAAAACATTAAGTAAAGATATAAATTTCATTGAAAAACTTCGACTAGAAGATACAATTGTTGAGAATAATAAAGGACAAGTTGCTATATATGATTATCAAGAAAATGATGAAGGTAGGCCTTATTGTATTGAAGTAAAAATGGATTTTACTATAATTTATGATGTGCTTTATAAAGTTATGATTATCATTTTAATCATGAGTATAATACTTGTATTAGTTCTATACCCAATTATATTTAGATATTTTATTATTAATTTTAATGACAGAATAGAAATAATTAATAGGCAATTAAATAAGCTTAGTAATGGTGATTACAGTATTGATGGTGAATATGATAAGAGCCCTTCTAGATTACATATTAAAGATAGTGATGAATTACAAAATATTATTTATAATATTGATGAATTAAGGGATAATATAGAAACACGTGAAAATGAATTAAAGTCACAGCTAAGCTATATAAAATGTTTAATAGATACTGTTCCAGTACCAATGTTCACTAAAAATTCTTTAGGAATTTATAGCGATTGTAATATAGCTTATATGAAAGCGTTTAGCATATCAGAGGATTATCTAAAAGATAAGAAGTGTTTAGAATTTTTTTCAGAAGAATTGAAGAGAACAATTAAGGAAACAGATAAGTATTTATTAAAAAACGGAGGAGAAAAATTCACTAATGAAAAAATTGTTTACGCCGATGGTTCAGTTCATGACATAGTCTTATGTAAAAGCACATATGTAAACGCTGATGGTTCAATAGCTGGCATAGTGGGTGTTTTTTATGACATAACCAGTAGATTAGAAGCTGAAAAAAATAAAATGCTTTTAGAAGAGACTATAGAATTAGATAGAATAAAAACTGAATTTTTTGCAAATATATCTCATGAATTCAAAACACCAATAAATATTATACTATCATCAATACAACTTATTGAACTTTATTTAAATAAGAAAGATGATAATTTAGATATTTCTAAAATAATAAAATATACTAATGTAATGAAGCAAAATGACTATAGATTGATTAGGCTAGTAAATAATTTTATTGATGTTATAAAATTAGATTCAGGATATATAGAAGCAGATTTAAAAAATCTAAATATTGTAGAAATAGTTGAGAATATTACGCTATCTGTTGTTTCTTTTATTGAGAATAATGGGATTGAAATTGAATTTGATACAAATTTGGAAGAGAAAATTGTAAGTTTTGATCCATATCATATGGAAAGAATATTATTGAATTTGATTTCTAATGCTATAAAGTTCACAAAACCAGGTGGCAAAATCACTGTAGTTATACAGGTTGAAGAAGAAGAAACTTATATTTTTGTAAGAGACACAGGTATAGGTATTGCAGAAGATAAACAAGAAATTATATTCAAAAAATATATCCAAATAGATAAAAGCTTAACAAGAGAACATGAAGGTAGTGGAATAGGATTATCTATAGTCAAGAATTTAGTGGAGCTAAACGGAGGCGAAATTAGTGTCAATAGTAAATTGGGAAAAGGGTCTGAATTTATAATAAAAATACCTAATAAAGTGATAGAAACAAGTAGCCAGGAAAAAACTAATAATTATAATTCTTTAGTAGAAAGGATATCTATTGAATTTTCTGATATTATATCTAGTTAATATTAAAGTCTTATTTTTTAGTAAGATATATAGGAAAATTTAATGTAATACATTCAAAAAATACTATTAAAAATTAATGACTATATAAAACATAGACTTAATCGTAATAGTATTTTTTTGACCATTCTTCTAATGCATCTAATGCAGGCAGAAGATCTTGACCTTTTTCTGTAAGGCTATATTCTACTCTAGGAGGAACCTCAGGGTAAATTTTTTTGCAGATCAAACCATGTTGTTCCAATTCTGATAATTTTTCTGTTAATACTTTTTGACTAACACCACAAGTAATACGTTGAAGTTCTAAAAATCGTTTGGGTTCATCTTCTAAGTGGCATAATATAACTGATTTCCACTTACCACGTATAAAGTCCATAGCGAGGTCAAGATGACAGACATAATTTTTATTATTGTATTTAAGCATTGGACACCTACTTTTTAGAGTTGATTGATATAAATTATAACATATAGAATATACAAGTAAATAGTAGATAGGTAATAAATTTATATGCTATGAGTTATTGAAATTACTTAAGACTTACCAAAAGGTAAGCTATCTAACGAAAAAGTGCGTACTTTCCATGTGAAAATATATGTTATATACTTTCAATATAGAAACAAAAGGATTTATTTCAAAAAATAATGGAGGGTTTAATAATGAAGGTTGTAGCTTTTAACGGAAGTCCGAAAAAAGAAGGAAATACTTATCACGCAATAAAACTAGTTACTGAAGAACTTAAAAAAGAAGGCATTGAAACTGAAATAATTCATGTTGGGAATAAAACAATAAGAGGATGTGCTGCTTGTGGTATGTGCTCAAAAAATAAAGATGAAAAGTGTATTATTAAAGATGATGAAGTAAATGAGTGGATTCAAAAAATGAAGGAAGCAGATGGAATTATACTAGGATCACCAGTTCATTATTCAGCTATTGGAGGAACAATGAAAGCTTTTTTAGATAGAGCATTTTTAGTAACTAGTGTCAATAGTGGAATGTTGAGACATAAGGTAGGAGCACCTGTAGTTGCAGTAAGACGTTCAGGAGGCGTTCCAACATTCAATCAACTGAATAATTATCTTAATTATTCAGAAATGGCAATACCAACTTCAAACTATTGGAATGTTATTCATGGAACAGAGCCAGGGGAAGCTCTTCAAGATGAAGAAGGTATTCAAATTATGAGAGTACTTGGTAAAAATATGGCATGGCTTATGAAAATAGTAGAAAACGGAAAAGATAGGGTAGAAGAAACTGAAAAAGAGGAAAAGATATTTACTAATTTTATTAGATAACTAATTTTATTTTGGGCAGTTATTTATTATGAATTTGATGTTTTATTTAAAAGGAAACTGAGCAGTAAAGAGATTTGCGTAAAGTAAATCTCTTTACTGCTTTTTTATTATATATTTTTATAAAAGATAGAAATAAAAATTTTCTGTAAAAAAGTCTATTTTAATATAGTTGTGACATTAGTATTATATAATAGCATTATCTTATTTATTAATATTGATATTATATAGTTATTTTCTTTAAATATTTATATAACTTATCTTAGATACATATAGATTTTAAATAATATGAATAAAATTTCAATGTAAAATATATATAGAAAGGAATAAACAGGCATGTTAACTTTATATATGATTTTATCAGCAATGTACCTTGTCCTAAGTTTTTCAATATTTACAAAAGATTCAAGATGGGTAAATAGATGTTTTGCTTTAATGGCTTTAAATTTATCTTTTTTCTCTTTCATGAGTGGATGGTACACTATTAGGATGAATAATTATAATGGTAGATTTATGTTTTTAGTATTGATTATTTTAGATATTATATTTTACTACAATATGCTAATTTTTGTTATTCTACTAACAGAACATCAAAATTGGTTTAATAAATTATGGAAAAAAATAGTTTTTTCGTTACCTATGCTAGTTGCTATTTATGTTTATACAATTTGGAATTATGACCCTCTGGAATTTTCTACAGTTATAAGAGGAGAATATTTATTTAAAAATATACAGTATGGATATTTTTATAATACATATTTTTATATATATTATAGTGTAGTTGGAATACTTTCATTAGTTTTACTTTTAAATTGGTATATAAAAGCGACCTTAAAGAGAAAGAAAAGACAAGCTATGATTATATTTATTGCTACGATATTAGCGTTGATTGTAGGTACGGTTATAGATTATTATGTGCTTCCATCTACAGAAGGGATAAATTTAGACCCAGCCCGTATAGTACCACACATTGACCCTTTTATGGTAATAATAACTGCAATTCCATGTATAGCTATTACATATGCAATGAAGAAGTATAAAATGATGAACGTTGAACCTAAAAGTTTAGCGGTAGAAATCGCTGGATTAATGTATGAAGGTATTTTTGTTCTAAATCATAAAGGAGTAATTGAATATGCTAATGATGGAGCTAGGAAGATGCTTGGATTTGAAAACAAAGAGTTATTAAATCAGAATATTTCCTTAGTTATAAAAAAAGATTATGAAAAATTGAAAGTAAAAAATATAAATAGTAGAGAAATCAAAATAACAACTAAAGATAATAAGGAAATTCCAGTTTTATTATCATCAACTATGAGTTGGGATGATTTTGATGAAATAGTAAGTATTGTATTAATATTCCAAAACATATCTCAAATGAAAGATATCCAGAATAAAGTTATAGAAATGAATAATGATTTAGAAAAAATTGTTACTGAAAGAACTAATAATCTAAATAAGACTAATAAAAAACTAGAGGTTGAAATCCTAAAGAGAATAGATGTTGAAAAAGATATAAAGTTTATGGCAAATCATGATTATTTAACTGGACTCTCTAATCGTAGATATTTAATGGAACAGTTCACAACACCTGTTGACCCTAATGAAAAGTTAGCTATTATTTATATGGATATTGATTCATTTAAAAATATAAATGATTCACTTGGACACACAATTGGTGATGAGATTTTGTTAGAAGTAGGAAATAGACTAAATAAAATCATCAAAAAACCTAGTATAGTTGGAAGAATTGGTGGAGATGAATTCTTATTTTTGATTAATGATTTTAAAAGTAGTGAAGAATTAGTTAAAATACTTGATGATATATTACATTGTTTTGATGATACATTTGAAATTGAGCAAGAAAAAATAGCAGTGTCTACAAGTTTAGGGGTGGCTATTTACCCTGAAGATGGTGAAGATTTTGTAACGCTTATGAAAAATGCGGATATTTCATTGTATAGTGCAAAGGCTGAAGGAAAGAAAAGGTACAAGATCTGTAGTGAGGAATTAAAAGAGCAGGTTAATGAAGAATTAAAGTTAATAAGCAATCTTGAAAATGCATTAGAGAACAAAGAAATTGAAGCTTATTATCAACCTAAAGTTAATCAATCTACGGGTAAAATTATTGGATTTGAAGCCTTAGCTAGATGGAATAATAGTGAGTTTGGGGCTGTAAGTCCTGTTAAATTCATTCCTATTGCAGAAAAAACAGGGATAATAGTAGAAATAGGAGAGTATATATTAAGAACTGCTTGTGAAAGAATGAAAATCTGGGTGGATAGAGGATATAACGACTGGGTGATGTCTGCCAATATATCTGTTATTCAAATAAGAAAAGATAACTTTGTAGAAAGAATAAAATTAATTATAGACCAAACTGGATTAGAATATAAAAACTTAGAATTAGAAGTTACCGAAAGTTTACTTATTAAGAATAATGATTCTATAATAAATAAGTTAGTAGAATTACAAAACATGGGTATTAAAATATCTATGGATGATTTTGGTACAGAATATTCATCCTTGAGTTATTTGAAATACTTACCAGTGAATAAGATTAAAATTGCACGTGAATTTGTTTCACAGATTAATATAAATAAAAAGGATGAAGCAATTATAAAATTAACTTTAAATTTGATTAAGGAATTTGGTTTTGAAGTAATTGCAGAGGGCGTAGAAACATTAGAGCAAGCCGAGTTTTTAAGAAAATTAGGATGTGATGAAATTCAAGGATACTATTATTATAAGCCTATGCCTTGGAAACTAGTAGAAATGGCAATAGAAGAAAAAGAGATAGAGAAAAATTAATTTATAGAAATTAAAAGTAAAATGGCATAATATCAAACAATACTAGAATAATAGTGTTATAATATATCAATAGTTTCATAATGATAACATTATAACTAAGTTTAAAATAAATTTAAGCTGAGGTATTAAATTTGGAGGGGTAAAGATTTATGTCTGATAAAAATATTGAAATGATGAAGAAAATTTTAGAGAAGAAAAAAGAGCAACAGAATAAAAAACAAAATTTTACAACCAATAAAAAAATTGGTTCAACAAGTGCAGCAAAGAATAATATGAAAACACGTGGGTCAAATAATAAAGTTTAAATAAATTTTATAAAACAGGAGATTATATAATGGAATTTAAATCATCGGTTATGGATATTATTAAGAGTAGACGTTCAGTAAGAACTTATTCTGACAGAAATATTGAACAAAAAAAGAAAGAAATTATGAAAGTGAGCATAGAGAGTTTAAATAATGAAAACTTTAGATTTGAAATAATAGACTTCAATTTTAAAGAAGGCGAAAAACTTGGTACCTATGGAATGATTAAAGGGGCATCTACTTATATTATAGGAATATTAGATGAAAAATTCACCTTTGATAAAGAAATAGCTGTAGATTTTGGGTATGCTTTCGAAAAAATCGTACTAAAGGCGACAGATCTTGATTTGGGAACATGCTGGATGGCTGGTACATTTAAAAGTAAAGATTTGATAGATGTTGTTGATTTAAAAGATGAAGAACAAATAGTTATGGTATCACCTCTTGGATATGGTGATAAAGTAAGAGCTACAGAAAAGCTTGCAAGAATAATAGCAAAATCAGATAAACGTAAACCTTGGGAAGAGTTGTTTTTTGAAGATGATTTTAATAATAGTTTACGGAAAGAGAACGCAGGAGAGTATTCTGATGTATTAGATATGGTCAGAATAGCTCCATCTGCAGGTAATACTCAGCCTTGGCGTATATTGAAAATAGACAATAGATATGATATTTATATAGCTAAGACATCATTTTCTGAAAAAGAAAAACAGAAAATTAATGTAAGTTACAATGATATAGGAATAGCAAAGCTTCACTTCGAATACTCAGCTAATGAAAAAAAATTAGCAGGGAATTGGATTGTAAATAAAGAATATGCGAGTAAAGAGGAAAAGTTTTCTTATGTGTGTAGTTGGCAAATGAATAATAAATAATATTGAATATTGAGATCCAGTATCAAAAGTTGATACTGGGTTTTGACTGTATGTTAAGATAATTTTACAAATATTATATTGCGAAATATAAATGTGTATGCTAGCATATGAGTATATTGCAATATACTCATATTTAAGGCGGTGTATTATAAATGACAGAGATATTTAAAACCCTTGGAGATGAAAATAGGCTTAGGATCTTAAATTTACTTATGCATGATGAATTGTGCGTTTGTGAAATTGAAGTAATTCTCCAAATAACACAATCAAATGCTTCTAGACATCTAAGTAAACTTAAAAGAATAGATATAATAAGTTCTTCAAAAGATGCTCAATGGATACATTATAAAACAAGCGAGGAATTTAAGAAGCAAAATAAATTAATATTTCAATACCTAGAAGAAAAATTTTTTGTTAATAAACTATTTCTTAATGATTTAGAAAGATACAAAAGATATAAAGAACAAAACTTGAACTGTAAGTTCATCACTGAGGATAAAGAAAATGTATTGAATCTTATAAAATAAAAAAGAGTACAAAAGATGATTATAAAATAGCATTACATAGGAGGATTTAAAATGAATGATAAAAAAGTTATAAAAGCAGCTGATGGAATGGGCATATTTGGAAGATATTTAACAGTCTGGGTAGCACTTTGTATTGTTGTTGGAGTAATGATTGGCAGGTGGATACCGGCCATACCACAAACTCTTAGTAAATTTGAATATGCCAAGGTTTCTATTCCAGTAGCTATACTAATTTGGTTAATGATTTATCCAATGATGCTTAAAATTGATTTTACTAGTATTGTTGAAGCTACTAAGAAGCCTAAAGGATTAACTATAACATGTGTGACTAATTGGCTTATAAAACCTTTTACAATGTATTTGATAGCTGCCTTTTTCTTGAAAGTTGTATTTAAAGCTTGGATAGGACCAGACTTAGCAAACGATTATCTAGCTGGAGCAGTGCTTTTAGGAGCTGCACCTTGTACTGCAATGGTATTTGTATGGAGCCATCTTACAGAAGGAGACCCCGCTTATACTTTAGTCCAAGTCGCGGTAAATGATTTGATACTTTTAATTGCATTTACACCAATTGTTGCTTTCTTACTGGGAGTAAGTGATGTAGCAGTGCCTTATGATACTTTATTTTTGTCAGTAGTATTGTTTGTAGTAATACCACTAGTTGGCGGCTATCTATCAAGAAAATACATAATAAAGAACAAAGGGCAAAATTATTTTGAAAATAAATTTATTAAGAAATTTGACAATACAACTATTATAGGATTGTTATTAACTTTGGTTATTATATTCTCTTTCCAAGGAGAAATAATTTTAAACAATCCATTCCATATTTTACTTATTGCAGTACCATTAATAATACAAACATTTTTTATTTTTTTTATAGCGTATTTATGGTCCAAAGTATGGAAACTTGACCATAGCATTGCTGCACCAGCAGCCATGATTGGTGCAAGTAATTTCTTTGAACTAGCAGTAGCAGTTGCAATTTCACTCTTTGGACTGCAATCAGGAGCTACACTTGCAACTGTGGTTGGTGTATTAGTAGAAGTACCGGTTATGCTGACACTTGTGAAAATAGCTAATAGAACAAAAGGATGGTTTAAGTAGAGCAAATACAAAATGTACTATACGCTAATATTAATTTAAAGATATAGATATTAATAATATAATTTGGTGTAGTGGGTACTATACTTCATACTTAAAGGAGCGATATATATGAGAATAGTTGTTATTGGTGCTGTTGCTGCGGGGACTTCAGCTGTAGCAAAGGCTAGAAGAAATGATGATGAAGCAGATATAGTTATATATGAAAAAGATCAGGATATTTCTTATTCAGGGTGCGGACTTCCTTACTATATTGGAGGAGAAATAGAAGATATAGGAGAACTTACTCCAAGAGATCCTTTATTTTTTAAGAAAAAGTATGACATTGATGTTTTGACAGGATATGAGGTGTTGAAAATTGATGCAAGAACTAAGGAGTTGACTGTTAAAAATTTATATTTCGGTGAGATATTTGTTGATAAATATGATAAATTGGTTATTGCAACAGGAGCAACTCCATTTGTTCCAAATATAGAAGGTATTGAGAAGGATAATGTATTTTTCCTTAGAAACGTTCAAAGTGCTAGAGTTATTAGGAATTTTATAGAGAAGAAACAGCCTAAACATGCAGTGATTGCAGGAACTGGATTTATAGGTTTTGAAATGCTTGAAAATTTAATGGCTGATGATATAAATGTTACCATAGTTGAAATGCAAGGTAAGATTACTCCTAATCTTGATATAGATATGGCTCAATTCTTAGAAAATGCTTTACTTAAGAAAAACATATCTATATTGAAAAATGCAATTATAACTAAAATATTAGAAGATAAAGTAATACTTAAAGATGGAAGAGAATTAAAAAGTGATATGGTTATTATGGCTACAGGTGTAAGGCCTAATGTGGCTTTAGCAGAGGCAGCCGGCGTAGAATGTGGAATAACAAGAGCTATAAAAGTAAGTGAAGCTATGGAAACTAATATAAAAGATATTTATGCTTGTGGAGATTGTATAGAAACTTTCTCAGCTATTACAGGAAAACCAGTTTATAGACCACTTGGTTCTACTGCTAATAAAACTGGAAGAATAGCTGGTGATGCATTGACAGGTGGAAGGCTACGATATAAAGGAAATTTAAGTACTGGAATATTTAAATTATTTGACATGACTATAGCAAGTACAGGTTTGTCAGAGAGAGAGGCTTTAGAAGAAGGCTATAATATTGAGATAATACATAATATAAAACCAGATAAACCCGCTTATTTCCATGGGAAGGAAATGGTTATAAAGGCTATAGCAGATAAGAATACACAAAAAATATTAGGTGTACAAATAATAGGATATGAAGGAGTGGATAAGAGAGTTGATGTATTTGCTACACTTATAACTTATGGAGCAAAAGTAGATGAATTATTTCATTTAGATTTAGCTTATGCACCACCTTTTTCTACAACTAAGGATCCAGTACATTATACTGGAATGATATTAGATAACGCTATTAATAATAATAGACCTATAATTACATCAAAAAAGGTTCAAGCTTTAGTAGACAAAGGAGACAATCTTCAAATAGTAGATTCCAGAATAAGTAAACAATATAATGAGGCACATATGGATTCAGCTATAAATTTGCCACATAGTAATTTGAGATATAGGCTAGAAACTTTAGATAAGGAAAAGTTAACAATAACTTATTGTAATAAAGGTGTTACTGGAAATGCAGCCCAAAATATATTGATTAATCGTGGATTTAAAAAAGTTTATAATCTATCAGGGGGACATAAATTTTATAAAGGAAGCAAACAGAAATAGAATTAATATAATAAAAGTGCCAGGTACCAATCATTATAATAATCTAAATATAAAAGAGTACTATATCTATTAGAACTCTTTTATATTTCTTTAAATTGGAATTATTACAATTTATGATAAATATATTTTATTCGTGTATTGATGTTAAAATCACTTCGAATTTATTCATATTATCTTCAATATATGATCGTACCTGGCCATGATGAAGGTCTACAATGCTTTTTACAATAGCAAGCCCAAGACCATTACCGTTTTTAATTGTATCTAATTGATAAAAGCTATTCCAAATATTATCTAATTCATTTTTTGGAATTAAGGGACCTGAATTTGATATAGTAAATTTAACTTTATCTGATAAGTTTATTAAATTAACAATGATTTGTCCACTTTGGTTTACATATTTAAAGGCATTGCTAGTTAAATTAATTATTACTTGTGCTAGACGTAAGGAATCACCGTATACTATACAATTTTCATCCATATTAAGAATAACATCAATAGATCTTTTATTGGTAATATATTCGTGCCTTTCAAGAGCATTTTCTATCAATATATTGAATTCAACTTCTTCTTTTTTCATTGTGAATGTTCTAGATTGGTAGCAAGATAAGTCAAGCAAATCTATTATAAGCTGATTCATTCTTTTGCCTTCATCTAGAATAACTTCATAATAGTAATTTAGATCTTCCTTAGTTTTTGGTATACCTCTATGTAATCCATCTGCGTATCCAAGTATTATGCTTATAGGATTTTTTAGTTCATGGGATACATCTGATACAAATCTTCGGCGCATAGTCTCTAAACTTTTTTCTTTAGATAATTCTTTTGATAGTTGTTCATTACTCTCATTTAAGGCTTCAATATTTTTAGATAGCTCTTTAGCCATTATATTGACACTTACAATCAATTGGCCTATTTCATCCGAGCCTCTTTCTACTAGGGGATCTTGAAAATTAAGAGAAGCGATTTTCTCAGCAGCATCTTTTAACGTTACAACAGGACGGGTGATACGGCTCGAAAAGAAAAGTATAATGAGGAATGCTATGATATAGATTAAAGCAGTGGTAATAGTCAAAAAAAACATAAATGTTTGTTGCATTTCACTAATTATACCTAAGTGTTTTACTATAATTAGAAGGTTTCCATTATTAAGAAAACGTCCATATAGAATTTTAGAACCATCTACATCTTCGCTATTGGTAACGGTAAAATAGCCGTTTTTAATATTAGTACTAGCGTTATTTTCTATTAATTCTAATTCAGCATTGGTGATTATTTCATCATTATTACCTAGCATATGTTTATCTCTTGGTGGAAGGTCATCATTAATAAGGATAACATTACCACCGGTAGCACCTGTTAGTTCTTTTGATATACGAAAATTATTATCATTATCATAATCAAGATATTTGGCGGACTCATGAATTATATTTGATTTATTGATTTGAATAAAGAAATTATCGATGAAAAAGTAATTTATAACAATTAGAATAGTTAGCATCAAGAAAAATATTCCTGAATAGATTAATAACAGTTTAGTTCTAATGGATTTAATTTTCAGGGATTTCAAGTTTATATCCAACTCCTCTAACGGTTTTGATAATAGTACTATAATCACCTAATTTTGCTCTTAATGTTTTTATGTGAGTGTCTACAGTTCGGGGGTCTCCATAGTAATCATAACCCCAAATTCTATCAAGGATTGTAGCTCTTTCTAATGTGATGTTTTTATGATACATAAGTAATTCTAATATTTTAAATTCTCTTTGTGTTAAATTTAAATTTTCTTCATCAATTCTAGCTTCACTATTTGTAAAATCAATATTTAAATTATTAATTGTAAGTGTTTTAGGTTTAAATGTCTGATATTTTCGAAGACATGCTTTTATTCTTGCAACTAAAATTTCATAAGTGAAGGGTTTAGTTATAAAATCATCAGCACCGAGGTCCAAGCCTTTTACTTCATCATAAGTTTGATTTAATGCTGTAAGAAAAATAATAGGGGTGTTAGTTACTTTTCTGATTTCTTTTATTGTTTCAAACCCATCCATTTTAGGCATACGGATATCTAGTAGTATAAGGTCAAAATTATTTTGTGCAATAATTTTATTCAGGCCATCTATACCGTCTTTTCCTTCAACTATGTCAAAGCCTTCATTTTTTAAATAATCACCGATTATTCTTCTTACTTTTTCTTCATCGTCAATGATAATAATTTTCATGTTTTCACCTCAATTTTATTGTTTGTTATCTTTGGTATTCTCAAATACATCTTCAAATATATTTTCAATAATGGTATTTATTATAAATCATATCATGGTTTCTTTTGTATGTCTTATAGAGTTTTTGGTAAACCTGTTTATATCACTAGTTTTCTGAATAAATATAAATAATGTTATGAAGAGGATATGCTATATGAAAATTATATAGAAACTGTGTGAAATTATTGTGAAGTATAGTAAAGGAAGTGCTTCTGCTAGAAAAGGCGGAGATAATATGTTTAACTCTGTACGTTTAGTTAGAACTATAAGTGAATAAAATATAATATATAACATAAAAATAAGGATGCCCAAGGTATCCTTATTTTAGTTATCTCATTTTATTAGATTATATTTTCTTTACAAATTCAGATTTTAAGCTCATAGCTCCGAAGCCATCAATTTTACAATCAATATTATGGTCACCATCAACCAATCTTATATTTTTAACTTTTGTACCTTTTTTTAAAGCTGACGAACTTCCTTTTACTTTAAGATCTTTAATTATAGTTACTGAATCACCATCATTTAAAATATTTCCGTTGGAATCTTTGATGATTTTCTCATTTTCCTTGTTTTCATTTTCTGTTGTTAAAGTCCACTCATATCCACATTCTGGGCAAATAAAAATATTTCCATCTTCATAAGTGTATTCTGAATTACATTCAGGGCAATTTGGTAAATTGTTCATAAATTAATTTCCTCCGTCGTTTTATAATCATTTACCATTATAGCAGATAAAAGTGCATGGCACCAAATACGTCAAAAGAGTAGATACCCAAAATACTGTTGCTTTATAAAGCAGTATTTTTATTTCATCATTAATAGTGTAAAAAAAATGGAGAAAATTGATAAAAAATTGATATTGTTGTTGAAAAAATCTACATATATGGTAAAATAGTATTAAATAATAATAAATATTGATTACAAAGTGTTATTGATGTTTTGGTGGGGGGATACTATGAATATAAAAATTAATAATGAAAAATTATACTATGCTTATTTATCAGGGGCAAAAGAAGTTATGATTAATAAGAACGATTTAAATAAAATAAATGTATTTCCTGTTGCTGATGGAGATACAGGAAGTAATCTTTATTCAACAATGAACTCTATAATTAAAGATTCTAAATTAGGACAATCTATAAAACATACAGTTGAATCAATAGCCGATGCTGCACTTGGTGGGGCAAGAGGTAATTCAGGAATAATTTTTGCTCAATATCTTCAGGGAATTAGCGATGAAATAGAAAATGAGAATCACTTAACAATGGATAATTTTATAAAAGCAAATAAAAACGCAGTTAATTATGCATATAATGCTATTGCAAATCCTGTTGAAGGTACTATGGTTACTGTAATAAAAGCTTGGTCAGAAGCTTTAAATAAATTTAAGCAAAATAATTTTGATATGATTGAAGTTTTAAATCATTCATATAAACAATTAGAAGAAGCTGTGAAAAATACACCTAATCAGCTAAATGTTTTAAAAAAGGCATCTGTAGTAGATTCAGGAGCTAAAGGTTTTACTATTTTTATAAAAGGATTTATAGATTTTTTGAAGAGTGACAATGAAAAATTGGATTTTTATGAGGATAATATTGAGGAGGAAGACTTAATTGTTGATGTGAAAGAACATACACATAATCATGAAGAAATAACTTTTAGATATTGTACTGAAGCTTTAATAGAAGGTGAAAATATAGATGTTAGCAAAATAAAAAAATTGCTTAGTGATGTTGGAGATTCATTAGTTGTAGCTGGCAGTAGTAAAAAAGTTAGAGTGCATATTCATACAGACAAGCCTTACGAGGTTTTTGAAATTATGGATAAAATAGGAAAGATTATATATCAAAAAGCTGATGATATGAAAAAACAAAAGGATATAGTGGAAAATAGAAAAAATGATATAGCAATACTAACAGATTCTATAGCAGATTTGCCGCAAGAATTTATAGATGAAAATCAGATACATGTAATTAATCTAAATATAATTATGCAAGATATTAATTACTTTGATAAGCTTACAATCACCAATAAAAAGATTCTTGAATATGCGAATAATAATGAAAAATTACCGACAACATCTCAACCAGATTTCAAATCGGTAGAAAATATATTTCAATATCTATCAACTTATTATAAGTCAATAATTGTTCTGACAGTATCTAAAGAACTCAGCGGAACTTATAGTATTATTAGTAATGTTGCTAAGAAATTTAATGATGAAAATAAAGATAAAAAAATATCAGTAATAGACTCAAAACAAAACTCAGGGGCAGAAGGTCTCTTAGTAATGGAATTAGTTGATGAAATAAATAAGAAAAAGAGTCACAATGATATAGTACAAGCTATAGAAGAAAAGGTAGCAAAAACTAAAATTCTAGTTAATGTTAAGAAAATAGATAATATGATTAAATCAGGAAGATTAAGTATAAATGCAGGAAAGGTAGCTAAATTTATAAATATGAAGCCTATTATTACTTTAGACAATGATGGCAGAGGAGCTTTAGAATCTATTGCTTTTAGTAATAAAGGAAGTTTAAATAAAACAGTAAAATCTATAAAAAGGGTATTAAAGGAAAATAAGATAAAGGAATACTCGATAGTGCATGTTAACAATGAAGAAGAAGCAAATATCTGGGCAAATATTTTTGAAAAAATCATTGGCAAAAAACCAAACTATATAGATAAAACTTCTTCGATAATAGCCATAGGAGCAGGCGATGGAGCTGTTGCTATTTCTTATATTACTGAATAGAGATGGGATTAGGGTTTAGACCATATTTTAAAATAATTGCACTCTACAATCTGAAAATAACACTTATTAAAGTGAAACCTTATCTCAAAAACAATAATATAAATATCAACAATATTCTAAAACAGAGGTTTTAAAAAAAAGGGGAATTAGAAAATGATTTATTTACAAACAGCGTTAGTTTTACTAGTGTATTTCACTATAGTTTTTATAATAGGACAATTTTTAGAGAATAACTCCATTGTTGATATGGCTTGGGGATTAGGATTTGTTATTGTTGCTATATTTACTTTCTTCATGGGAGGACATTATACCGTAAGAAGTATAGTGACGCTTATATTAGTATCTATTTGGGGCATGAGATTATTTTATCATATAGCTCGTAGAAATATTGGTAAGCGGGAAGATTTTAGATATGTCAATATGAGAAAAAATTGGGGTACAAAATTTGTGAGAGTAAAGGCATTTTTTAATGTTTATTTTCTCCAAATGGTACTTATGTATATAATTTCATTGACAATAATTCTAATAAACAACTCAAGTGATGCTACGTTACATATATTAGACTTTGTTGGTATTTTAGTTTGGATTATAGGATATATTTTTGAAGCTGTGGGAGACTATCAGTTAAAGATGTTCATAAAGGATAAAGCCAACAAAGGTAAGCTTATGAAGTATGGTCTGTGGAAATATACTAGACATCCAAATTATTTTGGTGAAGCTACAATGTGGTGGGGAATATTTATTATAGGATTATCAGTGAGTGGAGGACTATATGGAATGATAAGTCCAATAGTAATAACTTACTTATTAGTATTTGTATCTGGAGTTCCGTTGCTTGAGAAAAAATACAAAGATAGAGAAGATTTTAAAGAATATATGAAGGAGACTAGTATTTTTATACCTTGGTTTCCTAAAAAGAAGAAGAGGTGAAGTATGAATATTGTAAAAAGTTATTTAGTAACGTTCATTGTGTTTATGAGCATAGATTTAATTTGGCTAGGTGTTGTTGCAAAAAATCTCTACTCTAGAGAATTAGGATATATAATGAGCCCAAAACCAAATTGGCTGGCTGCTATAATTTTCTATCTTTTATTTGTAGGGGGAATAGTATTCTTTGTTCTAAATCCTGCCCTAGCTAAAGAAAGCTGGAAATATGCGCTATTTGTAGGAATGTTATTTGGATTTATAACCTACTCAACTTATGACCTAACAAATCTTGCTACATTAAAAGATTGGCCAATACTAATTACTTTTGTAGACCTAGTCTGGGGAACAACTCTAGGAGGAATAACGGCTGTTTTAAGTTATTTTATTGTGAATAAATTTTAATATAAAAATCATCAATAAAGGTGGATTATTGTGATTAAAAATCAGTGGTACGGAATATTGGATTCAAAGGAAGTAAGAGTGAACAAGCCTATTGGGGTAACACGTCTTGGAGAAAAGTTAGTGCTTTGGAGAAGTGAAGATGGCAAAGTGAATTGTATTTTTGACCAGTGTTGCCACAGAGGTGCTGCATTAAGTGCTGGCAAAGTAGTGCATGATAAAGTTGTTTGTCCATTTCACGGCTTTGAATATGATGCATCTGGTAAGGTGATTTCAATACCGGCTAATGGTAAAAATAATCTAGTTCAGGATAGATATAGAGTAAATGCATATAAGGTAGAGGATAAATACGGTATAATTTGGTTATGGTATGGAGAATATCAAGAAGATTTGCCTGAGATACCATTTTTTAAAGAATTACGAGAAGGCTTTTCATATGGAAGCTTTTCAGAGACTTGGCCAGTTCATTATACAAGAGCTATTGAAAATCAATTAGATGTTGTTCATTTACCTTTTGTACATGCATCATCTATTGGTAGAGGAAATAAAACTCTAGTAAATGGACCTGTTGTTAAATGGAAAGATAATTTAATGACATTCTACGTGAATAATGTTGTAGATGATGGCAATGTACAACCATTAAAACCAAAGGAAATTGAAAATTATGAAGACCTTTTTAGCCTTCAACTGCAGATTCCTAATACATGGCAAAATATTATTAGTGATAAAATTAGAATAGTGGCAATTTTTGCTCCTATAGATGATGAAAATACTCATATATATCTTAGATTTTATCAAAAATTTATGAATGTACCTATACTTAAAGAAATCGTTAATGGAATGAGCAGTATTAGCAATAAATATATTCTTCATCAAGATAGAAGAGTTGTTTTGACACAAATACCTAAGAAATCTGAGCTTAAAATGGGTGAAAATCTTATTCAAGGAGATGCACCAATTATTGAATATCGTAGAAAAAGAGCTATTCTTAAGGGTGAACCCAATAGTAAATAGTGCAAAGTATAAAGAGCGAGTCTGAAATTGTGCATGATTTCAAACTCGTTCTTTATAATATTAATGGAGGTAATAAAGTTGTATAATATAAGGTATATTATTATATACAAAGGAGTTTGTTATGGGAAATAACTTATCAATAGATACTATAATATTTGATGCAGGGTGCGTACTATTTTATATTAAAGAATTTAGGTCTTCCATTACGAGACGGGTACTTTTATCATCGGGATACTCCAGTGAAGAAGCTGATTTTGCATTAAACAAAGGCGAAGAATTCGATAAAAAATACATAGATGAAGGTAATGTAATAATAGGATGGCAAGATGAAAAAGAGTGGTTTAAGAAAAGATATGATGTAATTGCAGAAACTATTGATAAGTCAAATTTTGAATTAGCAGAAAAATTGTATATGCTAGCCTTTGATACGTTTCAATACAAAATATACGATGAAACTAAAGAAGTTCTAGATAGACTAAAAGAAAAATATAGTTTGAGTGTGCTTTCTAATGCAACTACTAGTTTGGATTGGGCATTTGACCTTTTAGACTTGCGAAAATATTTTAAAGAAGTGATAATTTCTTCTTATGTTCAGTGTGCTAAGCCAGATAAAAAAATATTTAATATAGCCCTTGATAAAATTGGTGTACAAGCTGGGCAATGTATTTTTATTGATGATAGATTAGAAAATATAAAAAGTGCAGAAGAATTGGGTTTTAATGTATTTCATCTAGAACGTAAGAAAGGTATGACACTATATGATTTTGAGGAGTATTTGGCACATCAGGTGATTGGTACAGAATAGGCATGAATTACATAAAAATATAAGATAACAAACAAGCAAAAGTATGCAATTTAAAAAATCCATCCTATAGAAAAAAAGAAAGTGCCATCAGTTACTCATGTAGAATTGGTGGCACTTTGTATATTGTATTAGAAAAAATCCTTATCGTAATAATATATTACTAACATATTTATCTAGAGATAATTTAACTTTATGCATATCCTCATTCATAGGTAAAACTTCTAAGGTTTTATCTATGAAATTTCTTTCTTCTATTAGTTTAAGGCTCACAGGGAAGTTTATATCAAAAATCCAAGTTAGAGTAAGAAGTCTCATATCATATCTAGTTTTAAGCAATTTTGAATTTGAATTTCTAAAGTTTATTATATCATCTATTATTAATGGAGAGTATGTTTCGCTTTGTGAAAGATTATGTTCTAATGCAGGATTTAAATCAAGGTCAAGTTCTTCATAGTAATTTGTTAAAACCTTATATATATCGATTTTATCTGCATCTCGTATTAATTTAGAAAAAAATAGGCATTTGTCATTTTCGTCTAAGGGAAGCTTGTACATATTATGATAGTTTATAGCTTTTATTATTAGTTCTTCTTCCTCTTTTGGTAACCTACTAAGAATTTTTGTGGATTTTAAAATGTTAACACCAAGTTCAGCATGATTTTCTGAATTTGGATCGCTAAAAGTTTTATATTTTGTAAACTGATAAAATCTTCCGATATCATGGAATAAAGCTATTGTTTCTGCTATAAGAGTAGAATTTTCATCTAAGGATAAATCTTTTGTAATAATAGACATATTTTCTAATACTCTTAGTGTATGGTCTCTTTTTAATATTATATTTGTTTGAATAGTTTCATTTTTAGAATGAAATCTTTCTACATAATCAAAGAAAAAATCTTTAAAATGTAGTAAATCTTTTTTATCCAACTATATCACCTCACAATTATTAATTATACTATTTTATGTTAATAAAAGTATAAATTTTTTATTAATAATCTTGAAAAGTATATTGGATAGTATGTATATTTTTATCTTTTAATATAGTATTTATAGCGGTTTCTTAAATGAGCTAGTTTTTGCATGTTTTCTAGGGTTTTTTTCTTTGTTTTTAATGGACCAATTAATATATAATTTGATTAGGCACATTTGTTTGCTTGAACCAAATACGCTAAAACTTTATAAACATCCTAAACTATTAGAAAAAGTTTTGAAGATTTTGGTTTTGAAAAAAATAAAATAAAAGTGAGTGAGTTAAATGAAAGGAATTATAGTTTACTTTAGCGGTACAGGCAATACTAAGTTTGTTGCTATGCAAATAAAAAAATATTTTGAAGATGAAGGAGTTTCTGTGGATATATGTTCCATAGAAGATGATTTTAAAATAAAAGATAATTTATATGATTTTATTGTTTTTGGAAGTCCTAAACATTATGAGTATACACCGTACTTCTTTGAAAACTGGTTAGAAAACAATGTTCCAGTTTTTAAAAAGGAAACTCCAGTAATTCTGTATTTGACAGGTACAGCACCGACAAAAACTAGCTTTAATTCAGAAGAAGCTATATTAAAAAATAAAAATTGCAGAGTGGTTATTTCAAAAACTATAAGAATGCCAAATAATTATTTGATTAACTTTTTTAGCGGAACATCTCCAGATAATTTTAGTGCATATACTTTTGAGGCATCAACTTCAAGTAAGAAAATAGTTACTTGTTTTTTAAAAGGGGAAGTTTCTAAAGAGAAAGTTAGACCTCTAATGGCACATTTATGTAAAGATGTTAGCAAATATTTTGGAAAAAGGACAGGCAAGGCAGGAAAGCATTTTTCAGCAGATGATACCTGCATACAATGTGGTTTGTGTATTAAGTCATGTCCAACAAAGAATATTACTTTAGAAAACAACAGGATTACATTCAGTGATAAATGTATTATGTGTACTCGATGTATAAATATTTGTCCAAGCAATGCTATTATTTATAAAGAAAAGAAAGTACCACAGTATAGGTATCATATGGATAAAATAGCTTAGTAGAAAAAGTGATTAAATGATAAAAACAAACAAAAAATTTACACCTCTATGATATGATAAATATTAGTATTGTAAGTGGTTAATAAGTGAAATTTTTGATAAAGATAAACTTAATGAAAGAGTTTATATTTATGTGAGGGGACATAGAATATGAATAAATTAGCATTAAAAGGGAAAAGACAGTTACAAATAATATTTGTGATTCAATTAATTTTGCCAATAAATAAAATTCTTAAGGATATTAGTGGGATGGGTAGGCTAGATTATATAACCAATACGATAGGGTTTTTTATAATAATAGGAATATTCTATTTAGTATTTAAGAAAAATAATGGAGCTAAAAATCTTATAGCTTTCTTAGCAATTATAGATGGAGTATCTGGAATTACTGAAAGTATAATTATAAGGGATATTGTTTCAATAATAGTAGCAATAGGGTATCTTGCATGTGGTATTATGCTATTCAATTCAAAACCAATAAAAGCTTATATGAAAAATGATGAATAAAGCGAAAATTTACCAAGCTAGTTAGTGGTACTATAGTATAAAAACTATTATGATATCTTGAACTTCTCAGTTATATGTGATATTTAGAAGTTTAAAAAGATATATAAAATAATAAGTAAACCCCAATATCTAAATTTCATATTGGGGTTATGTTTTTAATTAAGTTGCTCTTTAGTACTTAGTATAACACGGAAGTATTTTTGTTATGATTTTTTTATATTGATCACTACATAAAAATTAATAAACATAAATATAGTAGATAGTAGCGCTAATAGTTTAAAGGAAAATGCTAATGAACAAGTATCGCCAACTTTCCCGATTAAAGGGAAAATAACTATCATAAAGAAGCTAAATATCATACTTTGAAAGGATATTATTGTTGCTCTATTTTCACTTGGTATTAGTTTATTTATATAATCTGAAGTAGCAATAAATATAATTACTTCTATAGCATTTAAAATTATAAAAAATACACTTTCATAATTCGTAAGAGCTATTCCCCAGGCACATATTACAAAGAGTAACGGCATAATCAGTAATAAGCCCTTTTGTTTTAGTATTTTTTCAATTTTGTAGACTTTAGAGGCAATTATAGCACAAATTAGTGAGGAGATTGATAAAATTACGCCTATTTTAAATTCATTGCTCCCGCCAGTTTTCCAGTAGTTTTGTAGATAATAAAAGAGACAAGTCGAGAAAGCACTTATAACATTTGTAAATATAATTAAAAAGGCTATTTGTGTGTTCTCTTTAAGTATGATGAGACTACTTGTTACTTGATTCTTTAAGACTTTAAAAACATTATATTCTTTTTTACTTTTTTTTATAATTTTGGGTTCTTCAAAAATCATAGCTTGGAAGATTGTTATTAAGGCGAAACTTGCACTAAGCCAAAAGGTAAAAAAATAACTCTTAGTAGCCAAGTAGCCACCTAGTAAAAAAGAAATTATAGAAGCTATTTGAAATATAGTTTCATTATTTCCGTTTATTTTCATAAATCTTTTTTCTTCATTAAGATCTTTAAGAGAATCATATACTAAGGCATCTCCTGCACCAGATTCTAAATTATATCCGAGAGCAAGTATAATAAAAGATAAAGCAAACATGTAGAAACCGTTTGAATATATAAGTATAATTGTACTAATGAAAGTAGCGATTCTTCCAAGAATTCTACTAACCTTTCTTCCAAATATATCAGCAACAGCTCCTGTAGGTACTTCCATAAGAAAAGAAGTAACATGAAATAATCCTTCTAACATTCCTAGTTGTAATAAAGTCATACCTTTAAAGGCTAAATATAGCATCCATAAGCCTTGTGTTAAATCTAAGCGCGATAAAAATATAAATATATAGTTTAAATAGATGTTTTTTTCTAGTTTGTTTTTATAGTTCAATGTAGTACCCTCCAATATAATTTTTTATCAGTTAATGTTATATAGACATACAGAGCTACAACGTAAACTAATACAAGTACGTAATTTGTTACACCATCAAATTTAGTACATGTATAAATTTAATTTCAGCTAAGTATGTCTTAGAATTGTTGATTTGAGGGTAAAGTGCAGAATAAAAAAACCTGAGCAGAGAAACTATTCAGGTAAATAAATTTAAAATTATATTTACATGCAATTTCTCTTTATGGCAAATTCATTATTAATTTAATTTTAGACGCACTTATCCCTTGGCCTCTAAAAATGAATGTTTGGTTTTGAATTTCACTTAAAAATTCTAAAATATTGAATTTGCTCATGAAGTAAATTACACCACCTTTTAGTATAAATTTATAATCAACTAATACAAATTATAGCATGATTTTACTTTCTTTGAAAATATAATTACCTCAAAGGGGATTTTCAAGAAACAACAGCTTCTTAATAAATATATTAAGAAAAATAAATTACAACACGACGAAGTAATTTATATTGGTGATGAGATAAGCGATATAATTTCCTGCAAAGCCAGCGGAGTAAAAAGTATTGCTGTTACCTGGGGTTATGATTCCGTAGAGCTTATTAAATCTGAAAAGCCTGACTTTATTGCTTTTGAGCCCTGTGACATACTACGGATTGTAGAGGAGTTAGCTTGAAGGCAATATAATGTAAAAATATTATTTATTAAGGGCATCGATTTTTCGTTTAGTATTATATCTATTAAGCCATTTATGAATAGTATTAATTTCTTTTAATCCTAAATCGTCGGTTAGGTCTTTATCATTAAATAATAAATCTAATATATGAATACCAATCTTTCCACCTCTAGTTAGGGATTCTACACATTCTTGGCAATAGGTTAATATATATTTAGAATTAGCCTCACTAGCTCTTTCTTTCATTTGAGTTAAAGCAATCTTATTATTAGTTACAGCAACCATCGCTCCTGAGCCACAACATTGAGTTTTTTCTCTAGAGTATTCAAGCTCTTCTATATTAAGGTTCATCTGTTTTGTTATTTCTCTTACAGAATCGTGGATTATAGTCTCATAGCGAGTGGGACATGGGTCGTGAATAGCAAATATTAAGTCATTGTAAGTTTCCTTATATGTACTAGGGATACCAATTTCAGCGATTTCTTGGTATAGAGATTTCACTTTAATGTTTGGGCTATTATTTTTGAGTGAATTATAGCAGTTTTCACAGGCTACTATTACTTCTGATACATTAGATTTTTCAAAATCATTTTGTAAACTGTCATAATAATTATTGAATTTCTTATTATCTCCAAGTGTGTGTGTAGGATTGCCACAACATTTTAGCATAATATCTATATCTCTATGTTTTTTCAAATATTCATAGGTTTTCATTACAAGGTCTGGACTATGAGAAGATAAACTACAGCCTGGGAAAAATACAGTTTTTTTCTTTCTGTCAGTAGACTTTTTAACCTTTGTAGTGAAAAGTTTAGAAAAACTATTTTTCTGATGAAATTCAACGGAGGTAGTGTTGATAGTTTTAAACACATCCATAGTGTTATCAACAATTTCTTCTCTCAAACTATGAAAGACTGTTGGTAAATCCACAGATTTTGGGCACACTTCCATACAGAGTCCACAATGGTTGCAAGAATAGGGGATAATGGCTTCTATTTTGCTAGTTTCTACTATATTTCCTAGAAGTTCTTTTGGGGAATTACAAAACTCATTTAGCATAGGGCATGTCTTCATACACAATTTGCAATCTATACACTTATCCCATTCTTTATATATATTCTCTTTTACAGGTTGACAAATTTGTGCTTTATCCATAGTAAAATCTCCTTTTGCATATTTTAAATATAAGGGTTTATTGATGACTACATACAAAATATAGTCTAACATGCATTATGATGAATATAAAATAGAAAAAAATTATATAAGCATGAATAGTTATTTGAAATATTAATAGAGAAACAGTTAAGAATAATTTGAGCCTATAAATATGATAATAATGAGATGTATAAGAATAAACGATAAAAATTATTATTTACACTTGATTATCTAAAAGTAATAAGATATAATAAAATTATTAGGACACGATTAATCTTAAACTAATGAATGGAGTGTAAAAATGAAAAAATACGATGTAGTCATTATAGGAGCAGGTTCAGGTGGACTTACAGTTGCTTTTACTGCAGTAGGATTTGGCAAGAAAGTTTTGATTATAGATAAGAATAAACCAGGTGGTGAATGTACTTGGTCAGGATGTGTTCCATCTAAAGCATTGATAAATGAAGCTAAAAAAGTAAATAATATTAAAAAGTATGTAAATGATTATGAATATGATAGTTCATTAGTATTTAAACATATAAGAGAAGTTAGAGAAGATATTTATAAACATGAAGATCCAGAAGCGCTCGCTAAAGCTGGTATTGACTTTATACAGGGAGAAGCTACTTTTAAGGATTCAAAAACATTAATGGTAGGAAAAGAAGAGATTATAGGTAAGAAATACTTTATAGCAACAGGTTCATCTCCTTTTGTTCCACCAATTAAAGGGCTTAATGAAACTAGTTATTTAACTAATGAATCTTTCTTTGAATTAGAATTTCTACCAAAATCAATTATAGTATTAGGTGGAGGGGCTATAGGGGTAGAATTAACACAGGCGATGAATCGGTTAGGTGTTAAAGTTGACTTAGTTGAAATGATGCCCACTATTTTATTTAGAGAAGAACTTGATATGGTAGATTCTCTTCAAAAGCAATTAGAAAAAGAAGGGGTTATATTACATACAGGAGCAAAAGCAGTTGAGGTAAAAGAGGATGGTAAAGTTTATTTAACTTATGAGAAAGAAGGAGTACAAGAAACTATTGAGGCTGACAAAATACTTGTGGCAATAGGACGAAAACCTAATATCGACGGTTTAGGACTAGATGAAACTGGAGTTAAATATAATAGAAAAGGAATTGAAGTTAATAAATATCTACAAACAGCTAATTCAATTATTTATGCAATTGGGGATGTGGTAGGTCCTTATCAATTTTCTCATATGGCAAATGTCCAAGGGATTTTAGCTACTCAAAATGCAGTACTACCTATTAAGAGAAATATTTCATACGACCATGTGGCTTGGGTTACTTTTACAGAACCAGAACTTGCAAGAGCGGGTATGACTGAAAAAGAAGCAAGAGAAAAGTACGGTGATAAAGTTAGGGTATATAATTATGATTTCAATGACCTCGATAGAACTAAGACTAAAGGTGAATCTATAGAGAAAATGAAGGTCATACTTAACTCTAGAGGTAAGGTTCTTGGAACTTCAATATTGTCAGATAGAGCTGGTGAAATGATTGGAGAAGTTCAGGTGCTTAAGACTTTAGGACACAACTTCGCTAAAATGGGCAAGATTATTCACCCATATCCAACTTATAGTGAGGTATTTTCAAAAATAGGAAAGCAAGTTATGGTAGATAATCTTCTAAATAATCCTGTTATAAAGTTGTTCAGAAAATAGATAAGGTTATAAATGATATGTTTTTTTTCGTATAAGTTAGTGATTAAAATTTTAAAGGTTATCTGTAGAGAGGTGATATTATGAATGAAGAAAATCTTTTGCTTGAGAGACAAATATGCTTTAGATTATATAAAACATCTAGAAAAATGACTCGTTTATATCAGCCTATTTTAAATGAATTAGGGCTGACTTATCCACAATACTTGGTAATGCTAGTTTTGTGGGAACATAAAATTATTGATTTTAAAGAATTAAGTGAGATATTAGACTTGAAGACAGGGACATTGACACCTATTGTACAAAAATTAGCAAATATAGGATATTTGACAAAACAAAAAAATAAAGAGGATAATCGAAAGATAGATGTGAGTATTACAGATGATGGTATGGATATAAAGAAGAAAGCTATAGATGTACCAAATAGCGTGTTCACAAAAATTGGAATGACTCCTAATAAGTATTATGAGTATGTGAAAATACTAGATGAGATAGGAGAGGCTTTGGATGAAGCAGAAAAAAAATAGAGGAGGTAGAGGTAAAATGTATTATGTATTATATATTGTTTTAGCAGTAGTTTTAGTTCTTGTTTTAAATTTAGCTATAGGGAATATGAAAGCACCAAGTAATCTAGGGGTCAATGATGGTAAATTAGCACCATTACCAAATAAACCAAATGCAGTATCTAGTCAAACAGATAAAAAGGAATTTTACGTAGAGCCATTTCCATTTAAAGAAAGTTTAGAGGTATCAAAGGAAGCTATAATTAAGGCCGTTAATAATTTTGGAGATGGTGAGATAGTAGTAAATGATACAGGATATATAAGAGTTATGTTTACAACACCTAAAATGAAATACCATGACGATGTTGAATTTTATTTTGATGACGAGGCAAAGGTGATCCATTTCCGCTCTGCTTCACGTGTTGGATACTCAGATATGGGGCTTAATAAAGAACGTTATGATAAGCTATATGATTACTATATAAAAGATGTTAAGTAACAGCGATTATATTTAATAAGGGGACATCGATATCATAAAAGATTGGAAATAAAGGCACAATACACAGTTTATTATAAGTGTGTATTGTGCCTTTTGTTGTTATTATTATTCTGCTTTTTCTTGCAGCTTTGTATTTCTATCATTCCATATTTTTTTACCTAAAAATATTAGTATACTTAATGAGAATAATATAAGAAGTCCAAATACGAACATTTTAGTACCACCAACTAGCATACCACCAACATATGAATATATAATAGTTGCAGGAAGTTGTCCTAGACCTGTTGCAAGTATAAATGACCATATTCCCATAGAAGTAAGCCCAGCAGCATAGCTAACTATATCAAAAGAGATAAAAGGAAGTAATCTAGCTATTACAATAGCATATTTGCCATATTTATCAAAGAAATCATCTATATGCTCTAATGCAAACTTACTTGTAAGTTTTTCTACTACATCTCTACCTAGTAAACGAGCTATATAAAAGCATAAAATAGCACCCACCATAGAGCTAGTCCAAGATAAAATAGCACCGTATACCCATCCAAATAATCCTGCATTAGCAAAAGTTATAATAAAAGCAGGTAACGGTGCAAGTACTGACTGAATTATCATTAGGAAAAATGAAACAACTGGAGCCCATACACCAAAGGAAAGAATGTATCCACGAGCCATATCTACATTGATTGCGCTTAGTATAAAGATTGATTGTTTCAATTGGTCACGAATAGGTTTAATACATATTAATAAAACTAAAGCTATCAAAATAGATAGCTTTATTAGATTTGATTTTTTCATTTTTTTCATAAAGGAGAACCCTCTCTTATTTTAAATTATATTATTGCCCTATTATTCAATAGGCAAATCCTCATTTGCTGACCATTCATAGTAAGAAGCATCATAATTTTTAGCATTTTCATATCCAGCCATGGCTAGAACTATTTGCAAATGAGCTGAACGTATACCGGCTGTACAATAAGTTACTATTTCATCATCTTTATTTAATCCTGCATCTGCAAATATTTTTTCAAGTTCATCAGCACTTTTTAAAGTTCCATCTTCATTTAAAAGAGTATTAAATGTTAGAAGTTTTGCATTTTTGATATGTCCGCCTCTTTTTTCACCATATTTTGTTGCACCATCGTACTCAGCTTTTTCTCTGCTATCTATAATTACAACATCTTCTAATTTATATTTAAGTTCATCTGTACTTATTGTAGTAGAAGTGTTAAGTTCCTCTACTTTAAAACTGCTTACTGTAGGAGTCGTAACTTCTTTAGATGTTTCATAATCATTACTTTCCCAGTAATTCCAACCACCATCTAGCATTTTTGAGTTATAGGCACCGGCCATTCTTAACATCCAAACGAATCTACCATCTTCTCCCCAGCCGCTTTCTGTATCTGCATAGATAACTAAAGTTTTTTCATTATCAACACCGATACTTGCTAGTTTTTCAGAAAGAGTTTCAGCATCTAAAACAGTTCCCCAATCAGTATCTCCAGGTGCGCCATCCATTTTAGCAAATCCTTGCCAAGATACGCTTATAGATCCAGGAATATGTCCTTTTGCATATGCTTCATCTCCACGTGCATCAAGAATTAGCACTTCATCATTTTCTAAATTTTCTTTTAACCAGTCTGCATCAACTAAATAACTAGTATCTGCATATGTAGCTACAACTTCTTCTTCATTTTCAGTATTATTGGTATTATTAGCTACAGTGTTACCTGCATCGTTATTATTAGTTTTTGAACTGCAGCCTGTTAAAGCTGCGCTAAGTAATGATATAGCCAAAGCTGAAACAATAAGTCTTTTAATATTTTTCATTGTAAAATCCCCCATTTATTATATAGTTTTAGTTCAACTAGAAAATGCATGAATTACCTATTGATTTATGCTTGTACATTTCTTAGAATATTAAACATATACAAGTATAAAAAATTTACATAGACACTCTAGGCTGACTTGTTTAAATATTATCTAGCATACATCGCGTAGTGTACCATATTTTATATTAATTATAAAATAGAAAAAAATTATATATAGAGTTATAGTTATTAAAATTATCTATAGTAAGTAAATAATTAGAAGTATAGGTTGATTATAGACCGGTTTATAGTGATATAATAATGAGATGCATAAATATATTTTATGCAAATTAAATTTTGTACTTTTGCAAAAAAAAGGGGTTTATAAGGATGAAAAGTTATTTTAAATTTATTATTTTGATATTATTGATTATAGTAGGCTTTGTAGTTGTAAGAGTACTTAATATACAAAATGTATCGCCGCAAGTTATAAAGCAATTTGTTCTATCATTTGGTATATATGCGCCAATGATATATATACTTGCTTATATTTTAAGGTCAGTTTTATTTTTTCCTGCATCTATATTTACTATAGCAGGAGGATTAACTTTCGGACCAGTTTGGGGTACTATATATGTTGTTATAGGGGCTTCGTTGGGTGCATATTTATCTTTTTTCCTATCTAGAATTTTAGGAAAGGAAGTAATTAATAAATGGATTGGTAGTAGGATTACAGGAACAAAATTAGACCAAGAGATTGGGTTTAAGGCAGTAGTTATATTTAGACTAATACCAATATTCCCTTTTGATGGAGTGAGTTATGTATCAGGATTCACTGATATTCCGTTTTGGAAATATGCATTAGCTACAACAATTGGAATTATTCCTGGTACCTTTGCATTTATATATTTAGGCTATTCATTGAATAATCCTATTTCAAAAACTTTTTTTATAGCAATTGGGTTACTGGTATTATTGATGATAGTTCCTTCAGTTTATAAGAAGATTAGTGCAAAGAAAAAAGAGGAAAAGCATTTATAAAATATCTATTATGAAATCTTATTTAGTTCTTTTGAAAAAATTATGAATCACAATAGATAGGAGGAGGAAAACTTGGATAGCTTTAATTTAGATAGTAATCTAAAGGAAATCCTTTTGATAGGTGGTGGACATGTTCATGTGCACGTTATAAAAGAATTGAAAGAATACATAAAAAAAGGTTATAACATAACTTTAATTTCTGACGGACGATTTCAATATTATTCAGGTATGGCTGCCTCTTATCTTGAAAATATATACGAATTAGAAGAAATTGTTTTTGACCTTCAAGAAATTTGTAGGGGATACTCTGTGAAGTTCATTCAAAAAGAAGTAGAAAAAATAGATAGCATAAATAAAAAAGTGTGGTTAAATGATGGCACTTTTGAAAATTACTCAATTTTATCTATAAATATGGGTTCAACTATAGCTTTTAAAGATATGGCTAATAAGTATGAAAATGTGGTTACTGTAAAGCCATTATCAAATTTATCTAGTATAAAAGCAGCAATAGAAAAGTTACATAGTGAAGAGAAAATTGTTATTCTTGGAGGGGGAGCAGCAGGAGTAGAAATAGCATGTGCTCTAAGAGTAAACTTAAATCAATTACACAAAAACATTGACATTACTATTGTTGATGGCAATAATAGTATATTAAAAGGATTTAATGATAAAGCAAAAAAGATTGCTACTAAGAGAATTTTAGAATTAGGAATTAAAACTGAATTAAACAGTAGAGTAAAAGATATACAAAAAAATAATATAGTACTAGATAATGGGCAAACAGTACAATATAATTTGTTAATTATAGCATCTGGGGCAAAGGCTTCAAATGTTTTTATGAACAGTGATTTTTCTTGTGATAAAAAAGGGTATCCATGGATTGAAAGTACCCTTCAAACGAAAACTGATAATCATATTTTTGCTGTTGGGGATTGTGCCAGTTTTCAAGAATATACGCATGTTAAAAAAATAGGTGTTTATGCAATTAAGGAAGCACCTATTCTAGAAGAAAATATTAAGAGGATATTAGGAAGTAAAACATTAGTAGAATATTTACCTCAAAATAAATACCTGCTTATAGTATCATTAGGAGATAAGAAAGCCTTGTTAATTTACGATAAAGTTTCATTCTACGGAAGAATACCATGGGCTATTAAGAATTATATTGATAAGAGCTTTATGAAAAAGAAATAATTAACTTTAAGAAAAGTATGCTAGGAGGAGTATTTATGATTGATACAAAATATAGAAAACGTGTTCAACCATGGTTTGATTACTTAGCTAAAGGGTTTGTTAAGTGTAAGCTATCACCTAATATTATAACAATAGCTGCATTTATTATTGGTATAATAGCTAGTGTTTTTCTTTCGCAAGGATTTATTATTATTGCCTTAGTTTTACTCTGGATGTCAGGGTTGTTTGACGTTATAGACGGCACTGTGGCGAGGCTTACCAATAAATCTAGTAGAGCAGGGGCCTATATGGATTTGGTTTTTGACCGTATGGTTGAAGCTGCTGTTATATTAGGGTTCTATTTTTGGTATCCGGAGTATTCTTTCGCATATTTAGTCTTCTTTATTTCAGTTATCTTTAATTTTTCAACATTTATGGTAGCAGGGGCACTTTTTCGAAATGAAGGGAGTAAAAGTATGCACTATGATATAGGGATAGCAGAGCGTACGGAAACTTTTATTGCTTTTAGTTTGATGATGATATTTAATCAATATTTATTTTGGATACTTATGATATTTAATGCTATAATTTTTATAACTGGTATTATAAGATTTTTTAGAATAGTTAGATATGATATATAAAACATATAAAACATATAAAACCTACAAAAAACCTCAAGGGGGAAAATTTTTTGTAGGTTTTCTTATATTTATATGTAACATTTTAAATTATATGAAGTATAATATTTAAAAGGTGGTTGATATTATGGAATATAATGTTAGAAGCAACTTCAACAACTTAATTATTTATGAAGTTATGGTTTCATCATTTATAGATGGGGATCGAGATCTTGGATACAGGACTGGATTTGGTCCAAGCAGTTTTGGTGGAGATTTAAAAGGAATAAAAGAGGCATTGCCTTATATAAAAGACTTAGGAGTAAATATGATATGGATCACTCCTATTTTCGATTCTGATGGAGATTCTAAGCTTGATTCTACAGGGTATTTTGCAAGAGATTATTATAAAGTAGATTCAAGATTTGGTACTATAGAAGATGCTAAAAATCTAGTTAAGGAAGCACATAATATTGGATTGTATGTTATTTTAGACGGCGTTTTTGGACATCATAAGAGCGATGTTAAAGCTTCCCCAGAAGGTCTTAAACCTTTTGGAGAGGATGGTTTAGTTTCATATCCAGAAAGTTTGGAGTTTTATAAAGGTGTTGCAACCTTTTGGATTGATGAGTTAGAAATTGATGGATGGAGGTTTGACCAAAGTTATCAGCTTTCAGCTCCAGACCAGGATAGAAATTACTGGATAGATATACGGAGAGCTGTTGAGGATAAATGTAAGGAGAGAAAAAATGAAGGAAAAAAGTGGGGCATTTTAGGATATATGGTTGGTGAGGACTGGAATGGAGACCCTAAGGTTATTGCTGAAAGAACTTATGGAACAGAGGACAAGCCAGGATTATACTCTGCCTTCAATTTTCCACTAAGATATAAATTAGTACAGGTTTTGGCTACTCAAGAAATAGTAGATACATATAATGCATATGGAAGACCTGCATCTGTTTTGAACGAAGGATTGAATAATGAAGCTGTATATCCAAGTTATGCAATACCTAATTTAATGATAGGAAATCATGATCTAGTGAGGTTTGGTGATTTGATAGAAAGAGCACCAAATCTAAGCTATGGAAAAGAAAATGAT
Source organism: Clostridium sp. DL1XJH146 (assembly GCF_054819755.1). Taxonomy (NCBI): domain Bacteria; kingdom Bacillati; phylum Bacillota; class Clostridia; order Eubacteriales; family Clostridiaceae; genus Clostridium; species Clostridium sp. DL1XJH146. The sequence goes on along the minus strand of NZ_JBTVVN010000003.1, from coordinate 97,488 downwards.
GATTATTGGAAAAGATATAAGATAGCCTTTAGCTTTTTAGTGGCATATACGGGTCCTATTACTATATATTATGGGGAAGAAATTGGTGATGAAGTTAGTGGTTTTGTAAATAATGGAGATGAAGGTTTTTATGATGACCATGTATCAAGAACAAATGGGCAGATAATGAATTTATCATCACAGCAAGAGGATTTGCGTAGTTATGTGGCTACACTTATAAATGTAAGAAAAAATAATAGAGCTCTATGGAATGGAAAGAGAACAAATATAATAGCTAATGATATAATTTTTGTGGACCTTAAAGAAGATGAAGATAATAGAGTTATTTATGTACTCAATATTTCAACTGCAAAGCAAACTATAAATATCCCTAAGGAAAAGATTGATGGAAATTTTGTAGAAGATTTGATATCGGGCGATAAAATAGAGAGTTATGAAAATATATATAACATCCAAATTGATGGACTTTCTGCAAGATTTCTGATAGTTAAATATTAAACAAATTCATTGTATTATATTGGAAAGTTATATATAATTATTACTATAGAAGTATAAATTAACTATAATCTTATTGCATTGAAATTCAATATCTAATGAAAGTTAGATGAAACTTTTATGTAAAAATTAATATCTATATTAATTAGGCGGTGTTATATGGAAAAAAACTATCAAAGGGTGTTAGAAGATTTAGAGAATTATTATGGAGATTGGTTCAAGGATGAAGAAGTTTTGGAAAAAGGTAAAATGACAGCAAATAATTATCCTTACAATGAAATGTTCTCACCTATTACTATCAATAGGTTGAAGGTAAAAAACAGGTTAGTTATGGCGCCTATGGGTAATGTGCAAATGGCGGAAGAAACAGGTAGACCAAATGAGAAAATGATACAATATTTTGTGGAAAGAGCTAAAGGTGGAGTGGGCTTGATTACTTCAGGATTAGTTCCTACTAGCTTTGGTATTGACAATTCTCTTATAGAAAAAGGAAATCTTTCTTATTTTCCTAGAATAGATAGGTCACGTACGGTTTTTTCTGGATGGAGAGATTTAGCAGCTGGAGTGCATGCACATGGGTCAAAATTTTTTATTCAGTTAACACCAGGGCTTGGAAGGGTAGGAAATCCTCAATGTCTTGTAAATTCTCTTAAATTTCCTGTATCGGCTTCATGGAATCCTAATTATTATATGTCAGATGTGCCATGTAAACGTTTGACTGATGGTCAGTGTAAGAAGATTATTAAAAATACAGGTCAAGCTGCAGCTGATGCAAAGGCTGCAAATATTGATGGGGTTTACTTACATGGGCATGAAGGATACTTATTAGAGCAAATGACAAACCCAGCTTTCAACAGACGTAAAATAGGTAAATATGCAGATTGGCAAAGGTTTGGATTAGATATGGTAAAAGAAATTAGAAGACGATGCGGTGATAGGTATCCTATTATGTATAGAATAGATCTATCACTTGTTTTGAATATTACTTACGAATCAAAAATGGATACAGAAAAAGGTCTTAAAAAGTTCAAAAATGAAAGAACAGTAGAAATGACTTTAGATTATATGAAGAACCTTGTACAAGCAGGCGTAGACATTTTTGATGTTGATTTAGGTTGTTATGATAATTGGTGGTTACCTCATCCACCGGCATCGATGCCACCTGGATGCTTTTTAGATATTTCAAAAATTGTTAAAGATTATTTTAAAGATAATAATATTCTTTCAAATGCAGGTGTTGAAGTCCCTGTAGTTGCCGTTGGTAAGTTAGGATATCCTGATTTAGCTGAACAAGCACTTAGAGATAATAAATGTGATATGGTTATGCTTGGCAGACCACTTTTAGCAGATCCTAAGTGGCCAATGAAAGCATATAAGGGAGAGATAGATAGAATTATTCCATGTATTGGTTGCCAAGAAGGTTGCATTAATGAATTCGTTGAAGGTGGACATCCTCAATGTGCTGTAAATCCTAGAACTGCTTTTGAAAATATTTATCCTGAAACTTTCACAAAGACAGAGAAGGTTAAAAAAATAGCAGTTATTGGGTCAGGTCCTGCAGCAATTACATTTGCTTGTATAGCTGCAAAAAGAGGACATGATGTAACTATTTATGAAAAAGATATGCAAATTGGAGGAATGTTAAATCCAGGTTCAGAGCCATCTATAAAATATGAAATTAAAAATTATATAGCTTATTTAGGGAAATTAATAGAGGATACAAAAGAACAATACAAGTTAAGTATAGAGTTTGGACTAGAAATGACAGAAGAAAGTTTAAAAGATAAAGGATTTGATGTAATTGTAACGGCAACAGGTACAAAACCAGCATGTCCTAATATACCGGGTATTGATAAGGCACATGTACACCAAGCTATTGATATTTTAGGGAAGAGAGAATTAGCAAAAGACGCTACTAATATTGTAGTAGTTGGTGGTGGCGTAGTTGGATGTGAAGTGGCATATATGCTCAAGTATGAAATGAATAAAAATGTAAAAATTCTTGAAATGGAACCTTATTTCATGAATCATACTTGTACTGCTAATAGAGGGCATATAATTCATTATCTTGAAAAAGGAGAAGTAGAGCTATTAAATTGTACTGCCTTAAAAAGCATTGGTGAAAAATCAATTTTAGTTTCAAAAAATACATCAAATACAGTTCCTAATCCATATATAACCTGGAAACCTATTTTACCTGAAAATGTAGAAAACCCACTTGCAAAGAAGATTAAAGAAGAAAATCAAGAAGTGGATATGGAATGTGATTTAGTAGTTCTTGCTATGGGTGGTAGGTCTAATGATGCTCTTTATTATGAATGTGTAGGAAATAATACAGCAAAAGAAATTTATAATATTGGTGATTCTTTCGTTCAACACAAAGTTCTAGAGGCAACACGAGCTGCTTATGCGCTTGGAATAAGTATATAGGGGGATTATATGGAATATAAAATGGAACTGACTAGGGAAGAAAAAGATATTCTAGAAGGAAAACAAGGTGAAACACTTCAGAAGGTTTTGAAGACATTAGTTATGTATGGAGAAGTATTTGAAGCTAAAAGATTAGTCTCTATTGATGCACCAGCTCATCTCGTGACTTCTTTTGGGGTTTCTATTTTAAAGCCTTTGTATGAAATGATGGACGAATTAGTGGAAAATAATATAAAAACTAAAGAGCCATTTACTGTGGACCCTAGGCCAACTGATTATGAAAATGTTAAGGCAAATATGCTTCAAAAGCTTGTGTTTAAATTTGTATATGGGAAACAAAATGAGTATGAAAAACAGTTGCAAAAGGTAGGCCTTAAAAATAGTAACGCATTCACATGTACGTGTTATTTAGATGAGGTTGGAAATCAACCAAAACAAGGAGATATATTATCATGGGCAGAGTCTTCGGCCGTAGTATATGCCAATTCTGTGCTTGGTGCAAGGAGCAATAGGAACTCAGCTATTATGGAGTTGTTTGGGGCTATTATAGGCAAAGTCCCAGAGTTTGATTTATTAACAGATGAAGGAAGAAAAGCAACCTGGGTTATAGAAGTAAAAACTACAAAGATACCTGAAGCTCAAATATTAGGAAGTGCTATTGGACTTAAAGTTGTTGAAGAAGTCCCATATATTAAAGGCCTTGATAAATTTTTAGGCAATACTTTAAATGATTCAGCAAAATCCTATTTTAAAGATATGGGAGCAGCAAGTGCTTCTAATGGGTCTGTTGGATTGTATCATGTAGAAGGGTTAACTCCTGAAGCTGTTTCATTAGGGACTGATTTAATTAGTAGTAATGTAAAAACTTATGTCATTGATGATGCTGAATTAGAAAGAGTTTATAAGTCTTATCCAGTGATTTGGAAAGATAAAGAGGCTAAACCTAAAATATGTTTTATAGGGTGTCCGCATCTTTCATTTAGTCAGATTTATCAGTGGTACGAAAATATTAAGACTGGATTACTTGAAAATAATCAAAGCAAAGTAGCCCTAAGAACTATATTTTGCTGCGCTCCTGATGTACTTCAGAGGTTTATTAAAGAAGATAAAGAAAAATATGATGAATTAAAAAATCTTGGAGTTAATTTTACATCAATCTGTCCATTAATGTATATGAATAACCCTACTTGTGGTAAGCAACCAGTTATTACAAATTCTAATAAATTAAGAACCTATACTTCTAGTAGATATTATAAAGATGAAGATATCATTAAAATAATTGCAACTGGGAGGTGTTTATAATGGGTGAAAATAAAAGCATTAGTAATATAAAAGAAGCTACTGTTAATGAGAAAAGATTTAAGGGCAGAGTAATTATTGCTGGAGAGTTTAAAGGAAAATCTGTTGTTTCGAAAGAAGGAGTAAATACTCTAGCAACTTTTCAGAAAAGTGCTTTAAAGAAGGCAAAAGAAGCAATTTGTGCAGATCAAAACAATCCAGATTTATATAATAAAAACTTAACAGGTAAAGTTTTGTGTTTACCAACAACCATTGGTTCTACTACAGGAGGTCTGGTTTTGCAAACAGTATGCAAAATGGGCATAGCTCCTTCTGTTATGTTATTTTCAGAACATATAGATTCCTTAGCAGCAGCTGGTGTTATACTATCTGATATATGGACAGATAATACTATTATTGCTATTGATCAATTAGGTGAAGAATTTTTATCTTATATGGAAGATGATATGGAAGTAGAAGTTATGAAAGATGGAGAAGTAATTGTACGAAGGGTATAGTTAAAGGTTTTAATAAAGGGCTGTATTTTAAAGAAGTGTTGATATTAATAAGATTATTTGTATAATAGTTTAAATATCAATATTATTTTAAAACAGAACTTAAAAATGAAACATAAGTAGCTAGTGAGCTACTTATGTTTCATTTAACGTTAATTAGTTAAAATTATTCTTTAATATATGAACAACAATAATCAGTAGTTTCTTTTACAACTAGTTTGAAACTTGAGTTTGCAGGTACTTCAAACTCACTGCCAGATAGGAAGTTTTCCCATTTTTCACTTCCAGGTAGTTTTACATCTAGATTTCCTGCGGTAATTTCCATTAATTCTTTGTCTTCTGTTCCAAATTCATATTCTCCAGGTAACATTATACCCAAAGTTTTCTTTTCGCCATTTTCAAATAATACAACTCTACTTGTAACTTTTCCATCAAAATAAATATTTGCTTTTTTTAATATTGATACTTTTTCAAAATTATCCATTTGAATTCCTCCTTAAAGTTGTTCTAGTAGTATAATTATAATTGCTTTTTATAGAAAATTCTACTTTATAATTGATGTATAAACTATATATATCAAATCTTATGATTATTATGAAGAGGATGGAGATTCAAGAGATGAAAAAGAAGAATTAAGAATGAGATTTTGACAATTTATAATGAGTAAAAGGTTGTCGGAAAAACTTCTTGACTTATCTTAATTTATTAATATAATTTAATTGAAATGACGATATGTATTTTGTTAGTAATGGGTTGAGGTGATGGGAAAATGATGAATGTAATATTTGTGTATATTTTAATATTAGTTGCAAAAATAATTGAAGTAACATTAGCAACCACTAGAATTGTATTAATTACTAAAGGTGAAAAATTATTAGGATCTATAATTGGATTTTTTGAAGTCATAATTTGGGTTATTATTATATCAACGGTATTAAAGGACATAACTAGTGATCCTATTAAAGTAGTTGTATATGCTCTAGGTTTTGCTCTAGGAAATTATTTAGGGTCAATTGTTGAAGAAAAACTTAGTTTTGGTACATTAAGGCTAGAAGCTATAGTAAAGGAAAAAGATGGTGATGAGTTAGTTAAAACTTTGAGAGATAAAGGATTTGCTGTTACGGTTCTTAAAGGTAAAGGAATGAATTCGGAACGATATGTTTTGATTATGAATATAAAGAGAAGAAAATTATCAGAAGCAACTCAGTTGATAAGAGAGTTACAAAGTAATGTTGTAATTACAATTAATGATATTAAGCCGGTTTATGGAGGATATGGTTTAATAAAGAAATAAATATTTTCTTATTTAAGTTCACTTAGAATAGGGTGATGTTTTTTTTTAGTATCGAAAATCAAAGATCAAAGATATACAAGTAATACAGAAAGTTATTTTGGCTATAATATATATGAAAGGAATGTTTATATGAACAAACAAGAGTTACTTGGAAGATGGACTAAAGAAAAATCTGAAGAACTTTATGGGATAAAAAATTGGGGCAGGAGATATTTTTCTATTTCTGAACAGGGAGAAGTTTTAGTCAATCCTTATAAAAATGAAAATTCGGCAGTAAGCTTGATGGAAATAGTATCTGGAGTAAAAGAACGTGGTTTAGATATGCCAGTGCTTCTTAGGTTTGATAATTTGATAGATGCTCAAATTGCCTATTTAAATGATTCTTTTAATAAAGCAATGAGAGAACTTGACTATAAAGGTTGCTATAGAGGAGTATATCCTATTAAAGTTAATCAACAACAACAGATTGTTGAGGAAATTGCAAAATTTGGACAAAAATATCATCATGGATTAGAAGTAGGAAGTAAGCCAGAGCTTATAGCTGCTTTATCAGAAATGCAAGATAAGGAAGCTTGTTTGATATGTAATGGATATAAGGATGAAGAATTTATTGATCTTGGACTGTATGCTGTTAAGATGGGGTATAATTGCTTTTTCGTAATAGAAATGCCAAATGAATTAGATATAATTTTAGAACGTTCAAAAGTTATTGGTGTTAAACCTAATATTGGAGTTAGAATAAAACTTTCTGCAAAGGCAGGTGGACATTGGACAGAATCAGGTGGAGACCGTAGTATATTTGGACTTAATATTTCACAAATCATTGAAATAGTTGACAAACTTAGAGAAAAAGATATGTTAAATAGTCTTAAACTGCTTCACTACCATTTGGGTTCGCAGATACCTAATATAAGAGACATTCGAAATGCTGTGCTTGAAGCAGCAAGGGTATATGCTGAACTTGTAAAAGAAGGAGCACCGATGGGATATCTTGACCTTGGTGGAGGTCTAGCCATAGATTATGATGGTTCGAGTACAAATTATACTAATAGCCGTAACTACAGTGTAGAAGAGTATTGTGCAGATATAGTAGAGGCTGTTATGAGAGTAATGGATAGGAGTGAAATTCAGCATCCTGTTATAGTTACAGAATCAGGTAGAGCTTTGGTAGCGCATTGTTCTGTTTTGTTATTTAATGTTCTTGATGTAACAAAATTTGAGAAGTATGAGGTTCCAGAAAAACTCAATGAAAATATGCCAGAGCAAATTCAAAACCTATATGAGGTTAATAAGAATATTTCTCATAAGAATTTGCAAGAGTGCTATAATGATGCACTTTATTATAGAGATGAAATTAAAAGTATTTTCAAACATGGACGTATTAATTTAAGAGATAGGGCTTTCTCAGAGAAGATATTTTGGAATACTATTTATCAAATAGCTAAAGAAAAAGAAAAACTAAAGATTGCACCGCCTGAATTAGAAGATATTGAAAGTGCAATTGCAGATATATATTATTGTAATTTTTCAGTTTTTCAATCTATTCCGGATTTATGGGCTATAGATCAGTTGTTTCCTATTATGCCCATTCATAGATTATTAGAATTGCCTAAGAGAAATGGAATAATTGCTGATATTACTTGCGATTGTGATGGAAAAATAGATAGATTTATTGATTTACATGATGTTAATAAGACATTGTCATTACATGAGTTAAAGGAAGAAGAATATTATATTGGGACTTTTTTAGTAGGTGCTTATCAAGAAACTCTTGGTGATTTGCATAATCTATTTGGTGATACAAATGTAGTAAGTGTGCAAATTAACAAGGAAGGTGAATATCATCTTACTAAAGAAATAAGTGGTGATAGTGTAGAAGATGTATTATCATACGTAGAGTTTGATGCTAAACAAATGCGTTTGAAATTTAGAGAAATTGCTGAGAAGGCTATTAAAGAAGGTAGTATAAGTGCTAGTGAACGAAAGGAAATAATGAACTCTTTAGATAATGGACTACGAGGATATACATATTATGAAAGATAAATGAAAAAATTATTCAAGATATAAATAAGTAAAAAATAACGGAGGTAATAAAATGGGAAAAGCTTTAATAATAGGTGCCGGAGGGGTATCAAGTGTTGTTGTGCACAAATGCTGTCAAAATCCAGAAGTGTTTGAGGAGATTTGTATAGCTAGTCGTACTAAATCAAAATGTGATGCGCTGAAAGAAAAACTAGATGGTGGGAAAACAAAAATTTCAACTGCTAAAGTTGATGCAGATAATACTCAAGATGTAATTGATTTAATAAATGATTTTAAGCCGGATATGGTTATCAATGTGGCACTTCCATATCAAGATTTAACTATTATGGATGCTTGTCTTGCTACAGGAGTGCATTATCTTGATACAGCCAATTATGAACCACCTTCAGTACCTAAGTTTGAATATAAATGGCAATGGGTGTATAGAGAAAGGTTTGAAAAAGCTGGACTTACAGCTATACTAGGATGCGGATTTGATCCAGGGGTAACAGGGATATTTAGTGCTTATGCTATGAAACATTATTTTGATGAAATTCATTATATTGATATATTAGATGCTAATGCAGGAGACCACGGATATCCTTTTGCAACAAATTTTAATCCAGAGATAAATATCCGTGAAATCACAGCTAATGGTCGTTACTGGAATGAAGGAAAATGGATAGAAACAGAGCCACTAGAAATAAAAAGAGTTTATGATTTTCCACAAATAGGGGATAAAGATATGTACTTACTTTATCATGAGGAATTAGAGTCATTAGCTCAAAATATTAAAGGGATTAAACAAATAAGATTTTTTATGACATTTTCACAAAATTATATCAATCACTTAACTGTTCTTCAAAATGTAGGGATGACTTCTATCCAGCCTATTAAGTTTGAAGGAATGGAAATCCAACCGTTGCAATTTTTAAAAGCTGTTCTACCAGATCCAGCGAGTCTTGGACCACGTACAAAAGGTAAGACTAATATTGGTTGTATTTTTAGAGGGATAAAAGATGGTCAGGAAAAAACTTATTATGTATATAATGTTTGTGTACATGAAGAATGTTATGCAGAGGTAGGTTCACAAGCAATTTCTTATACAACAGGTGTACCAGCTATGATTGGTGCTAAGTTATTACTTGAAGGAAAGTGGAAGAAACCTGGGGTTTATAATGTAGAAGAATTTGACCCAGATCCATTTATGGAAGAGTTAAATAAACAAGGACTTCCTTGGCATGAAGAATTTAATCCAACATTAGTAGACTAAGGGGTAAAAGATGAATATAGATTTTAATAAAGTTCCAACACCATGCTATGTGGTAGATGAACGATTACTACAAAAGAATTTAGAAAAATTAAAAAGAGTACAAGATGAAACAGGATGTAAAATTCTTGTGGCATTGAAAGGTTTCTCTATGTATCATACTTTTCCACAGATTGCTAAAGTTTTAGCAGGAGTAACTTCAAGTTCTCTTAATGAAGCAAAACTTGGATTTGAGGAAATGAAAAAAGAAGTCCATATATATGCCCCTGCTTATCATAATCGAGAAATTGATGAAATTATTGGGTATGTAGACCATATGGTATTTAATTCTTTTGACCAATTAGACCGTTTTAAAGAAAAATTGGATAATGTTAAAGATAGATATATTCAAAGAGGGATTCGAATTAATCCTCAGTATTCTGAGATAAAAACTCCTATTTATGATCCTTGTTACAGAGGTTCAAGATTAGGTGTTACTTTAGACCAATTTGACAAGAGTAGATTAGATGAAATTGATGGTATACATTTCCATACTATGTGTGAACAAAATTCAGATACTTTAGAGAGAACTCTTGAAGTTGTTGAAGAGAAATTTGGCGATTTCCTTGGAAATATGAAATGGTTGAATTTTGGTGGGGGACACCATATTACTAGAGAAGATTATGATATAGATAGACTGATAAAGAGTATTAATTATATGAAAAACAAATATAAGGTAGATATTTATCTTGAACCAGGTGAAGCTATTGCATTAAATACTGGGTTTTTAGTTACAGAAGTTCTTGATATTGTTCATAATGAACTAGATGTAGCTATAGTTGATACATCTGCCGCATGTCATATGCCTGATGTAATAGAAATGCCTTATCGCCCTGAAATTATAGGAGCAGGTAAACCAGAAGAGAAGAAATATACTTATCGTCTAGGCGGAATGACTTGCCTTGCTGGTGATATAATTTCTGATTATTCTTTTGATGAACCTTTAAAAATAGGTGATAGGCTAGTATTTACTGATATGGCACATTACACTATGGTTAAAAATAATACCTTTAATGGAATCAATCTTCCGTCTATTGCAGTGGCAAATGATGGAGGAGTAAAAATTATTAAATCTTTTGGATATGAGGACTATAAAAGAAGATTATAATTTCTATAGTATAGAAAAATTGGAGTTATAATTATACTTGTGAATATAATAAAATTTCCATTTAAAATTTAGAATTTTGTAGTTGCAAAAATAAAAAAGACTTTCCTTTTTATAATTAGGATAGTCTTTTTATTTTTACCAGTGATTTTAAATTGCTTTAGTATATTTACTGATTTGCATTTCTTTTTCTGTTAATTTTCCTAGCATAGGAACAATTCTAGTAAAGTGCTCAGATTTAGCGTGGATAGCTAAAACTTCAGCATTTTCCCATTCTTCTATGAAAGTTAATATTGTAGGATCTTCAATATCTTGGAATAATTCATAACTAATATTTCCTTCTTCTTTTAATGTAGAAGCTACTAATTCTTTACATAATTCTTTAAATTCATCAACCTTATCTTTTTTAACAAAATTTTTCGCAACTATTTTTAACATATATTTACACCTCGTCCTATATATTTTTCAATTAAAGTATAAACCTTATTATATATTAAATCAAGTTATTGTAGATAATTAATTGTATACAAAATCATTAAGGAAAATAGTTAATGATAAAGAGAAACAATATGTTTTATCTTTGGAATGAATTGTAAATCCATGCTTTCAGAAAAATGACAAATAGATAAAATAATGACTGTTAAAATATTAATATGATTGAAAAATATTGATTATTTTAACAAAATGGTATATAATTATAACAATATTTATCAATTAAGTCATACTTTATAAAAAATGTAAAGTTATCAAATAATTATAAAATTATTAATCTAAGGGGATGTTTATTATGGCAATGGATATGAATTTATGGAGTGTTTTATCTAGTTTGAAAGAATGTAAGTGGGTTGATTTAACACAAGATTTTGGTTCTGATACACCTAAATGGTCAGGTTTTCAACCAGAGAATATTGAAACACTTTTTACAATTGAAGAACATGGTATTTTTGTGAATCAATTTACTCTACCAGGACAATATGGTACACATATGGACGCGCCAGGACATTTTGCAAAAGGTAAAAGGTTAATAGACGGTATAGAACTTAAAGAAATGGTATTACCTTTAGTAGTTATTGATTGTTCGGAAAAAGCTAAAGAAAATATTGATTACGAATTAACTATTGATGATATAAATGATTGGGAAAAGGAATATGGAATTATTCCAGAAGGTTCTTTTGTTGCAATGAGAACAGATTGGAGTAAGAATTGGCCAGACCAAGAAAAATGTTCAAATTTAGATAGTGAAGGAAATCCTCATTATCCAGGATGGTCATTAGACGCATTAAAGTTTTTGTACGAAGAACGTAATATAGCAGCAAATGGACATGAACCTTTTGATACTGATGCGCCAATAAGGCAGGGTGAACATGGATTCGCAGGTGAATATTATATATTGAATAGAAACACATATCAAATTGAAGTAATGGCAAATTTAGATCAAGTTCCACCAAAGGGAGCAATTATTTTCTGTATAGTTCCAAAGGCTAAAGATGCACCAGGTTTTCCAGTAAGAGCTTTTGCGATAGTGAATGAATAGTAGCAATTAAAGTTTAATAACATATTAGAAAAGCTAATGAGCATCAAGGAAATTATCCTTTATAATCATTAGTTTTTTTATTTAGGCAATGGTTTAAATAATTGTGAGTAATAAAGTATTTATTAATAATATTTTTATGCTTATTACTTTAGTGTTGAATAATTAGTGTATGTATTGTATCTTATAAATAACAAAGTTTTAATATAGGTATAAGATAATAATCTTTATTTTATACTTAATCTAGAATTATAATCTGCTTAGGAGGAATATTAATGAGGTTTGCTATTATAGGAGATATTCATAGTAATAAATTTGCACTTGATAGTGTATTTAAAGACATAAATGATAAAAAAGTTGATTTTATTATATCTACAGGAGATCTTGTAGGGTATTTAGCTTTCCCTAATGAAGTTATAGAAATGATGAGAGAGCATAAAGTACTTGTAGTTCAAGGAAATCATGATAAGAGAATTGGGGATTCAGAGAAGGTTAATAATGATATTATTAATGTTATGTCAGAGGAAGAAATTCAAAAGAAGGCTTCTCTTGTTTTTACTAATTGGATAATTAGTGATGATAATAGAAGGTATCTCAAAAATCTTCCAACTCGTTTAAAGCTTGTTTGTGGAAAATTAGAAATATTAGTGGTACATGGTAGCCATAGAGCAATAGACGAATATTTATATGAAGATAAGGAATATTTATCACAATTTGAAAAAACGGTTCAATCAGATGTTATTATATGCGGACATACGCACATACCTTATTACTTGAAAATTGGAGATAAACATTTTATTAATGCTGGTTCTGTAGGCAAACCAAAGCATGGTGATTCTAGAGCTACATATGTTATTGTTGATATTCAAGAGAGTAAAGTTAAGTGTGAGATTATTAAGGTGAGCTATGATGTTGAAAGTATGGTAAAAGCTATTAAAGAGAATAATATGATTTATGATAAGTTAATACCGATGATAGAAAAAGGATACTAAATTATAATGCACAATTTACAATTAAGGTGGATTTTCTTGCCGTTGGTCAGAAAATCTATAATTGTTAAATTGATTGAAAGATTTTGTGTAGCATAAGATATACATTACTAAAAATAAATCTATGCAATACCAAAATCACATACTTTTGTGAGGTTGAGACTTGCATAGAGTTATAGTTGTAGTTAAATTATTTATTTACTCATATCTTTAGATTTTTTTATACAAGCTGTAACGGATTCTATAACTGAAGATCTAAAGCCGGTTTTTTCTAATTCTTTTACTGCGTTGATTGTTGTTCCACCAGGGCTACAAACCATATCTTTAAGTGCACCTGGGTGCATACCTGTTTCAAGTACCATTTTAGCAGAACCATATACAGCTTGTGCTGCAAAAGTATAGGCATCAGCTCGAGGCATACCAGCCATAACAGCCGCATCGGCCATTGCTTCTATAAACATAAATACATATGCAGGAGAAGATCCACTTACCCCAATTACGCTATCAATTAAGTATTCACCAACTACTTTAGCTTTGCCAAAGCCAGAAAATATATTAACAATTAAGTCTTTTTCTTCATCAGAAATATTTTTATTTGGGCAAATTGCTGTCATACCTTCGTTAACTAAGGCAGGTGTATTTGGCATAGTACGTATGATTTTTTTATCATCTCCAAGTATGTTTTCTATAAAATTAATTGATATACCTGCTGCAATAGAAACTACTAGAGTAGAAGGTTGAATTTTATCTTTAATTTGCTTTAATACAATTCCAGAAATGTTTGGTTTTACGGCAACTATTATAATTTCTGAAGTTTCTGCTAACGCTGCAGAATCTGTTGTTGTGTTTATACCAAGTTCTTCATTAGCAGCTTTTAATGATGCTTCGTTCAAATCAGAAACAATAATTTCTTCAGGTTTTAATTGACCAGAATTAATAATACCCCCAATCATTGCTTTTCCCATATTACCACAACCGATAAATCCTAGTTTATTCATTTTATTTCCTCCAGTTCACATTTTTATATAAATTATAACACTAAAGATAAAACTTACGTAAGCTTAATTTATATATAGTACAAAAATAGCTGATTTGACGACGTATGGACTTTTATAAATTTATGTTCAAGTAGTTTATCTCTAATTAAACTTTTGTTCAGTTCTATAAATAATCTCATCTTGAAGTGCCTTATCAAGATTATTAAAATGGTCACTATAGCCAGCGACTCTAACAATAAGATCGTTATAGTCTTGAGGATTTGCCTGAGCATCTAGTAATAGTTGACGATCAATAACATTGAACTGTATATGATGACCATCCATTGTGAAATAGGATTTTACAAGTGAACTCATATTGTTTAATCCTTGCTCGCCTTCAACAACTGATGGAGTGAATTTTTGGTTCAGTAGTGTACCCCCTGTACTTAAATGATCCATTTTCGCCGCTGATTTTATAACAGCAGTAGGGCCATTAGTATCAGCACCTTTTTCAGGTGAAATACCTTCTGAAACAGGTTTGTGTGCAAGACGACCATTTGCACTTGCAGTCATTACAGATCCAAAATAAACATGACAAGTTGTTGGAAGCATATTAATTCTACAAGTTCCACCTTTTACAGTTGGACGTCCGGTTACTTCATCTCGGTAGGCAAAGAATACTTCTTTCATAATGTCATCAGCATAGTTATCGTCATTTCCATATTTAGGTGTTTTATTTAATACTAAATTATGAAGTTTTTCATAACCTACAAAGTTATTTTTAAGAGCATTCATTAGTTCTGACATGGTGAATTTTTCTTTATCAAAAACATTATATTTAATTGCAGTTAGTGAATCAGTAATAGTACCGATACCAACTCCTTGTATATAGTTAACGTTATATCGTGCTCCTCCAGCATTGTAGTCTTTAGCTCTAGAAATGCAGTCATCTGTAAGTATTGATAAGAATGGAGCAGGCATATACTCAGCATAAATTTTTTCAATTATATTATTTCCTTCAACTTTGATATCTACAAAATGCTTCATTTGTTTTTTGTAGGCTTGGAATAATTCATAATAGGATTTAAAATCTTCGGCATTACCAAGTTGTAAACCAAGTTGTTTTTTCGAAACAGGGTCAAAACCATTATTTAATGTTATTTCTAAAATTTTAGGTAAATTGAAATACCCAGTTAGTATATAAGCCTCTTTACCATAGGCTCCTGTTTCAACACAGCCACTTGTACCACCTTGACGAGCATCTTCTATAGATTTTCCTGCATTTAATAACTCTTGAATAATAGCTTCAGTGTTATAGAAGGCAGGCTGTCCCCAACCTTTTCTTGAAATTTCACAAGCACGTTTAATAAAGGCTTCAGGAGTTTTTTTGCTGATTTGAACATTTGAGCTTGGTTGAAGTAATTTCATTTCATCCATTGTATCGAGAATTAAATAACTTACCTCGTTTATACCATCATGGCCATCTTCTGTTATTCCACCAGTATTGATATTTGCAAAGTCAGTGTAAGTACCGCTTTCTTTTAGTGTTACACCAACTTTAGGAGGGGATGGCTGGTTATTAAATTTTATCCAGAGGCATTCGAGAATTTCTTGAGCTTTTTCTCTTGTTAAGATGCCTTCATTAATATCCTTTTTATAGAAAGGATTTAAATGTTGGTCAATACGTCCTGGGCTGTATGCATCCCAGTTGTTAAGTTCAGATGTTACACCAATATGAGCAAACCAATACATTTGAACAGCTTGCATGAATGTTTGTGGTTTATGAGCAGGAACAACATCGCAGTTTGAGGCAATTAGTAGTAAAATTTCCTTTTGTTTTTCATCTTTTTCTTTTGAGGCAAGTTCTCTTGCATAGTCGCCATAGCGTTTTCCATAGGAAATAATAGCATCACAGCAGATACTCATTGCTTTTAATTCTTCTCTTTTTTCTAATGCATCCAAATCATTAATAAAGTCTAGCTTTTCTAGTTCATTTTGAATTCTAGCTTTGAAATCTAGAAATCCATTTCTATACATTTTACCATCAGCAACAGTATGCCCAGGGCTTCTTTGTTCCATAAATTCGGTGTAAATACCACTGTAGTAACAGTCTCTCCATTCTTTAGAAACGGAGTTTATAATTTTATGTCTGATTGAACGATTCTCCCAGAAAGGAATAATTTCTTCCTCTTGAATTTTTCTAACTTCAGGACTAACGTTAAAATTAATACGTTCCCTTGAATTCATAACGTCAAAATCTTCAAGAGTATGGCAACATAATTCTGGAAAGGTTGGCGTTGATTGTGGACCTTCACCTTTTTCACCTACAATTAGTTCGCCTGGATTGATACATAATTTTTTGTTTTCCATAATATTTTTGAAAGTTAGAGCTCTTAAAACCGGAGTTGATACACTGCCTTGATAGTTTTTATAAGTTTCTGTCACTAGCTGAGCTCTTTCTATAGTTATACTTGGCTCTGTTGATACACTTTGTTTTCTTAATTGTTTTACTCTTTCAGTTGATCCTCGTTTTGACATAATTTAACCTCCTATTATTACAGAATAATTTTTTTCTTCTAAAATTGATTTATATTTATTTAGCTCTTCAGAAGTTGGTACTGAAAAAGCATTTTTATTGTAAGGAAGATTTAACTTATCATATTTACCCGCAGCAATTGAGTGGTAAGGTAATAAGTTAACTTGTTCAACATTTATATTATTTTCTTCAAGCAATGTAATTATGTTTTTAATATGTTCTTCAGTGGCATTGACACCTATAATAATTGGTAACCTTAAGAATATATTTGCTTTTAGTGAGCCAAGGTATTTTAAGTTCTCTATAATAAGAGAATTATCTACACCAGTAAAATTTTTATGAGCTTTCCTGTCTATTAGTTTTATATCGTAGAGGAAAAGATCAGTGTACGGAGCAATACGCTTAAAGTAATCTGTTGGAACATATCCACAAGTATCTATAGTTGTATGGATATTTCCAGCTTTAAGTCTTTTAAGTAGTTCTTCCACAAAATTAATTTGAGTAAGGCATTCTCCACCGGATAGGGTAACACCACCACCAGATTCTTCATAAAAAATTTTATCTTTTAAAGCTTCTTCAAGAGCGTCTTCTATAGTATAGATTTTTCCTGCAATTGTGAGTGCATTGTTTACACACTCATCAATAATATTTTCATCACCAGAGAATATTTGATTATTGATATTAAGCTTATTATCTTTAATAGTTATGGAACCATCAACACAATTTTTTGCACACTCACCGCAGAGAGTACATTTTTCTTTATTGTGTAAAAGTTCAGGTTTTAAGGAAAAGCTCTCAGGGTTATGACACCAAGCACATCTCATAGGACAGCCTTTAAAGAAAAGAGTAGTACGAATGCCAGGGCCATCGTGGATGGAGAATTTTTGTATATTAAATAAAGTCCCAGTTATCATTTTATCAACTCCTGCTTTTTAAAATTAGCAATTACTACAATTGTGAATTATGTTTTAAAAGGTTTTAAATTATTTGTATTTTCACTTCATATTTCACACTTTACTCTTTATATTATGATTTCAAAAACGGGTTAGGTGCACTTACAACTAGTATTCTTGTTACTTTATTAGTATAATTTGCCCAGTTATGATTAATTGTTGAAGGGTAGTGGGCAACATCTCTAGGATATAATTCCTCTCTTTTTTCATCCATAAAAAGGGTTAAAATCCCTTCAAGTACATAAACAAATTCTTCACCATCGTGACCATATTCACCTATTTTTTCATCATATTGACCAGGTAAGATTTCAATTAATCTTGGAAGCATAGTACTATGTTCTGCCATAGTTGTAAGGTGATATTGTATGTAACTATTATTTTCAATTTGAAATATAGATTGTTCATAATGTTTTAAAACAAAGGTATTTTTTTCTTTAGGACTTTCAAAAAAATAGGTAAGTTCAACGTTGAGAATATTTGCGATAGTACTAAGAGTATCAACAGCTATACTAGTCATACCTCTCTCTAACTGTGAAAGAAAACCTGTAGATAGATTTGAAAGTTCACTGAGCTCTTTTAAAGTCATTTTTTTTTCGGTTCTTAAATTTTTGATTTTTTCACCAATAGCTTTGTTCATGTAAACCTCCTTAAATAGGATATAATATTTTTTTAAACATAGACTAGTAATTATAAGTTCATTATACAACAATTAAGAGGTAAAATCTACAAATAATTTATAAATATGAATTATATTTCATATAAATGAATACAGTGTTTTTTTATAAATATAATAATTTATAATTAGGGGAATATTTTTATTATAGGTAATAATAAATGATTTTTAATATGTATGATGAAATTATAAGTAGTATTTTAACTAAATTAGTATAATATTTTTTCAATCAAAAATTAAATAAAGTATTTTGCAAGTATTGATTAAATAATATTATTAAAAATTATTAAAAAAATAATTTGACAAAGAATAAATATGGTGTTAGTATGTATATGAAACCGGTGCCACATATGGAGGAATAGAATGATAACGATTAAAGAGATTGCAGAAGAAGCTGGAGTTTCGAAATCAACTGTATCTAGAGTGTTAAACGATACTGGATATGTTAATGAAGAAACTCGTAAGAAAATTGAAGATTTAATTAAAAAACACAATTATTTGCCTTCTGCAATGGCTAGAAATCTATCTAAAAGAGAAACTAATACCATTGGAGTTGTGATTCCAGAGATTGATAATACTTTCTTTGGAGAAGTTTTAAAAGGCATTACTGAAATAGTAGACCAAAATGATTTTAATATTATTTACTGTGATACCAACAATAATGCTGAAAAAGAAGAAAAAGCTCTTCGAATGTTAGAAGAAAATAGAGTTAGAGGTGTTATTATGACACCAGCCGTTGATTATTCTCAACCCGATGCGTCAAACAAACTTAGGAGATTATTAAATAATTTAAGAGTTCCTGTTGTAATTGTCGATAGAGAAATCGAAAATTCACAGTGGGATGGTGTTTTTTATGAGAATTATAAAAGTGCTTATTGTGCAACAGAGGTATTGATTAATGAAGGTCACAAGAAAATTGGTATTATAACAGGTGATATGGACCTGAAATTAGCAAGAGATAGATTTAATGGGTTCAGAGATGCTATGGAAGACAACAAAATATGTGTAGAAGATAAGTATATATATCGTGGTGATTTTAGTATTGAAACGGCTTATAAAATTTCTAAAAATATATTTGAAAGTGAAGATATTCCAGAGGCAATATTTACATGTAATAATAGAACAAACTTAGGATTAATTAAAGCTGCTACAGAAAAGGAAATTAAAATAGGTAGAGATATTGCGGCTATTGGAATTGATCATATAGAGGTTTTAGATATTCTTGGATATAACTTTAGTTATGTTACAAGGGATACAATAGAAATGGGTAGAGTTGCAATGAATATGCTTTTAGAGAGATTTAAATCTCCTAATAAGGAAAGAAATATGTGTATTATGCCATATAAGTTGGTTTTGAAAGGTTCAGAGAAAAAAATTTAGAAATAAATTTTTTTATGGAATGTGGAACCGGTAACATAAAGGTTTTTTATTGCATTAAATTGCAATTTAAATAAATAATAAATAGGGGAGAGGTAATATTATGAAGAAAAAATTAATTATTCTTTCAATGGTAACATTAATGATGACATCACTAGTAGGATGTGGTGGAACAAACACAAATTCAGAAAACACAGTAAATGATTCAGATTCAGAAGCCTACGAAATCGCTGTCATAGTTAAGGCAACAGACTCAGATTATTGGCAAACATTATTGGCAGGTGCAGAAGCAGCAGCAGCAGATAGCAATGGAAAAATTGTAGTAACTACAGATGGACCACCATCAGAGGCTGATATTGATAAACAAGTATCTATTTTAGAAAATATAGTTATAAAGCAGCCAGATGGTATTGTAATTGCTTCTAGTAGTACAGATGCAACAGTTCCAGCTATTGAAGACGCAATGTCACAAAATATACCAGTAATTACTGTTGATAATCAGTTAAATACAGATAATTACACAGCTTTCTTAGCTACCGACCATGCTTTAGCAGCTGGGCAAGCAGCAGAAGCAATGCTAGAAGAATGGAAAGAAAATGGAATAGACCCATCAGGTAAAAAAGTAGTTGTTGTTAGTTCAGTTGCTGGTACAAAAGTAAATACTGATAGAACTGAAGGCTTTATAAACAAAATAAAAGAGCTAGTACCAGATATTGAAGTGTTAGAAACTCAATATGGAAATAATGATATAACAGAAGCATTGAGTATTACAGAAAATTTAATTTCTGCTAATCCAGAATTGATTGGGATTTTTGCAGATAATAATCATATGGGTGTTGGAGTAGCTAAAGCGCTTGAAGAAAATGGAAAAGCTGATGAAGTTATAGCTTATGCATTTGATGCTGATACAGATGAAATTAGTGCATTAGAGGCAGGTACTTTAAAAGGTCTTGTAGTACAAGATCCATACGGTATGGGCTACAATGGTGTTATGAAAGCAGTTGAAGCTATAGAGGGAAATGAAGTAGAAAAAAATATTATTATTGATGCAACTATTGTAACAAAAGATAATATGAATGATGAGGACATATATAAATTATTACACCCAGGTGAATAGTAGATATAAATAAGAATAGGATTTAGTGATGAGAACATTTAGTGGATGTAGATAAAGTTTCTACATCCACAATAATTGGTAAAGTATGTTAGGAGGATGACCATGCCTTTACAATATAAAAATGTAGTAGAAATGAAGGGGATAACAAAAGAATTCCCAGGGGTTAAGGCTTTGACTAGTGTAGATTTGGATATTAGGGCTGGTGAAGTTCATGCATTAGTTGGAGAAAATGGAGCAGGGAAATCAACCTTTATAAAAATTTTAATGGGTGTTTATACTAAAACAGCAGGAGAAGTTTTTGTTGAGGGGAAGAAAATAGATATAAAATCTCCATTGCAAGCACAGGCTCTAGGATTAGCAGCAGTTTATCAAGATGTTAATTTAGCATTGCAATTATCTGTTGCAGAAAACTTTTTTATGGGACAATTGCCTAAGACTAAGTTAGGGCTTATAGATTATGAAAAAATGTATCGAGAAACAAAGGAAATCATGGATTCTATTGAAATTCATATAGATCCAAAAGCAATTGTCAGTACGCTGTCAATAGCTCAACAAGAAATGGTTGCTATAGGAAAGATAGTTTACCAGAGAGCAAAATTAGTTATATTTGATGAGCCAACAGCCTTACTTACCAATGATGAAACAGAGCAATTATTTAAGATTATTAAAATGCTGAAAGAAAAAAATGTTGGTATAATTTATATTTCTCATAGAATGGAAGAAATTTTTAATATTTGTGATAGAGCAACTGTATTTAAAGATGGAGTAAAAGTAGACACATTAGATACAAATAAAACAAATGAAGACGAATTAATAGCAAAAATGGTTGGTAGAGATGTTGAGGATATGTATGGTATTGAAAGAGTAAAACCTAAAGACGTGGTACTTAAAGTAGAAAATTTAACTAGAGGCAAGGATTTTAAAAATATTAATTTTGATGTAAGACGCGGAGAAATTTTTGGTATGTTTGGGTTAGTTGGATCTGGAAGAACTGAAATAGTACGTAGTATTTTTGGCGCTGATTTAAAGGATAGTGGGAATGTAACTTTGAATGGAAAGTTGGCGGAGTTCAAAACTCCAAAGGAAGGTATAAATGCGGGAATTGCATTGTTGCCAGAAGATAGAAAAGAACAAGGTATAGCACTAGGACTTTCTATTGCAGTTAATACTAGCATGGTAGCAATTGATAATATATCGAAATATGGAATTATTGATAATAAAAAAGGCATAGAAGTTGCAGAGAAATATCGTAAAATTTTACGGATTAAAACACCTTCTGTAAACCAATTAGTTAAAAATCTTTCTGGTGGAAATCAGCAAAAGGTTGTTATCTCAAAGTGGCTTGCTATGGGCAGTGATATTTTTATTTTTGATGAACCAACAGTTGGGGTTGACGTTGGAGCTAAAACAGAAATATATAAAGTATTTGAGAGCTTAGTAAAAGAAGGTAAAACAATTATTATTATTTCTTCTTATTTGCCTGAAGTTATGGGATTATTAGATCGTATGCTTGTTATGTATGAAGGTAAACAAATGGGCATTTTAAATAGAGATGAATTTGATGAAGAAAAAATTATAAAATATGCTTCTGGTATGAATGGAGGAGAATAAAATGAGTGAGAGTGCATTGGGAAAAAATAAAAAGAATGGATTAAAAGTATTTAAAGGTGGGCTTAAAACAGAATTTTTTCTAGTTGGTGTTTTGTTTCTTTTGTTTGTTGTATTTGCTTTGTCATCTGATGTATTTTTAACTATGAATAGTTTGAAAACCCTAGTAAGACAAACTTCTATATATGGAATTATTGCAATTGGAATGGTTTTTGTAATTACGTCTGCAGGTATTGATTTATCTGTTGGTTCTGTAGTTGGTTTATCTGGTGTAATTACAGCTATGGGTTTAATTGCTGGTATGCCTATATGGATTACTATTATTATAGCAATAGCATTAAGTTCTTTAGTAGGTTTGTTAAATGGTGTTTTAGTACATGATGGTAAAGTACCACCATTTATTGCAACTATGGGAACAATGACAGTTATAAGGGCACTTATTATGCTACTTACTGGAGCAAAGATGATTTCGGGTTTACCGGATGATTTTAAGAGTATAGCTCAGTTTAGTGTTTTAGGATTACCGTTTTTATTTGTATCATGGATTGTAGTTATTATAGTGGCTTCATTTATAACTAAGAAAACAATATTCGGAAGAAATATTTATGCTGTAGGTAGTAACAAAGAAGCAGCTAGATTAAGTGGTATTAATATAAGAAAAACAACCTATGGAGTCTATGTTTTTTCAGCGATAGTATGTAGTATTGCGGGTATTTTATTAGCTTCAAGATTAGGAAATGGAGTGCCTACTGCAGGGACTGGGTATGAGCTAGATGCGATAGCAGCGGCAGTAGTAGGGGGCGCAAGTTTAGATGGTGGTGAAGGAAGTGTAATTGGTACAGTTTTAGGTGCTATGATTATGGCTACACTAAGACAAGGTGGTACGCTGCTTGGTGTCAATTCATTTATCTTAGAAATTATTATTGGTTCTTTAATTGTAATTGCAGTTTTACTAGATAAATTAAGAAAATAATTGTAATAATATTTAAGCATATTTGATAAGTTCAAATAGAAATTTATAGGAGGAATTTAAAATGTTATATAAAAAAGTTGATAAAATAAAAGAAGAAATATCTGCTATAGGAATTGGTTGTTGGAATTTTGGTGGTGATTGGGATTCTTCAGAAGAAAAAAATTCTATTAATATTGTACATGCAGCAATAGATGCAGGAATCAATTTATTTGATGTAGCACCTGTTTATGGTTGGGGTACTTCAGAAACTATTCTAGGAAAAGCATTAAAGGGCGGAAAGAGAGAAAAGATAATTCTAACGTCTAAATGTGGTTTGTTATGGAATGAAAAACA
Organism: Clostridium sp. DL1XJH146; assembly: GCF_054819755.1. Taxonomy (NCBI): domain Bacteria; kingdom Bacillati; phylum Bacillota; class Clostridia; order Eubacteriales; family Clostridiaceae; genus Clostridium; species Clostridium sp. DL1XJH146. The sequence continues at coordinate 73,973 of NZ_JBTVVN010000003.1, read as the reverse complement.
CGAAACAACAAATAACCTTACAAAAGAAAGTATTTTGAAAGAAATTGATGATAGTTTAACCAGATTACAAACTGATTACATTGATGTCTATCAATTACATTGGCCAGATCATAACACTCCAATAGAGGAGACTGTAAGTGCACTGGAAGAAATAAAAAAAGCAGGGAAAATAAGATATGTTGGCTTGACTAATTATTCTAAAGAAGATGTTGAAACTTTTATGTCTATGATTGAAATTAATTCACAGCAAGTACTATATAATATGTTAGAAAGAAATACTGATAGCTATCATAATATTCCGTTAGAATATAAGACAGAAAAAGAAATATTACCAATGGTAAAAGAACATGGACAAGCATTTTTACCATATAGTCCATTGTTCCAAGGCCTGCTCACTGGTAAGTTTACAAAAGGTAGAAATTTTTCAGAAAAAGATATTCGTAATGCAAATCCTAAGTTAAAAGGGGAAGCTTTTAATACGTATTATAATGCTACACTTGAATTAGCAAAAATCGCAGAGAAGATTGAAAGACCAATGAATGAGATAGCACTAAACTGGTTAAGACAAAAGCCAGAAGTTACTTCTATTATTGGGGGAGCATCTTCAATTTCTCAACTAGAAAAGAATGTACATTCTACTACTTGGGATATTTCAGAAGAAACAATGGCTGAGATTGGAGAAGTATTAAAACCTTTTGAAAATTTATAGAAGAGTTTAAGTCGGCGCCATTTAAAATAAATATTTTTAAAACAAATGTGGAGATACATTTAAAGAAATTGATGGTTGGATAAGAAGGGAATTGAATGGGAAAATACCTAATAGTTCAATGCCACATAAAACCATAACTAATCAAAGATTGATTAGTTATGGTTTTATAAGTTTATCTTCACAGTATAAGAAAGTCAAATTATCATAATGGATTGCCGTATACAAAATGGCATGTACGATGGTGTGAGTAAAAGTTAAATAAAATGATGGTTTGCTTTCTACTTGATACTTAATTAGCTAGTTTTTCAATATCTTTATGGATGATAATGTGGGCTATTACTCCCACAATAAAATAAGATGAAACTAATGAAATGAAAATACCAACTATGCCAAAATGCTTTGAAGTGATTATAGCTAATGGGACATAGATAGCAAGCATCTGTATTAAATTTATAGAAGCTGCTTTAAAGGGTTTGTGTATAGCATTTAATGAACCGTTAATTATAAGTAGCATTCCTTGGAAGGCATAGCCTAGCGGAACAATTCTAAAATACGTAACTATAGTATTTGAAACTAAGGCATCTTTTGTAAATAAATATGATATAGGTCTTGCTAAAATAGCTAAAACAATATATATTATTATTCCTGATATTAAAGAGAATTTTTCACTTATTACAATGGCTTCTTTAATCCTACTGATTTTCTTAGCTCCAAAATTTTGGCCTACAAATACAGGTAGTACTGAGGCTAGTGCATTAATTATTGCAATGGCGAAATACTCAATTTTAGTAGCAATTCCAAAGCCAGCTACAGTTTCTGTTCCTAAAGTGGCAATTAAACCTGTTATTATTCCTACGCCTATAGGGATTACCATTCTTGCTATGGCATTTGGTATTCCGATGAATAGTATGCTTGTCCATGATTCTATAACTTCTTTAAGTTTAATATTATGCAGAGAAACAACTTTTTCTCTTACTATCAATATATACAAGGCTACACAGAATGTAAATGCTCTTGAAATTACCGTAGCTAAAGCAGCTCCAGATACATTTAATTCTGGTAATATTCCGATACCCATTATTAGTAATGGATCTAATACAATATTTATACTAGCAGCGACTAACATTACAAAACTTGGTGTTTTTGTATCGCCTAAAGCTCTTATTACGTTATTTCCAACTACTGGGATAACTATAAAGGGTACACCTGCATACCAGATTGTCATATAATCAATAATATATGGGAGTGTAGCTTCATCAGCACCTAGAGCACGGAAGAGAGGTTCAATAGTTAATTCACCTATTATGATGGCTGTTAGTGCAACGATAACTCCTAAGATTAAGCTATGAGTTGAAAGACGTATTACTCTATCCTTTTGATTTTCTCCAACAGCCTTTGAAATAGCAGCAGAAGTACCTATACCAATGCCATGATTTAGACTATTAATTACTAATATTACAGGAAAAGTGAAGGTTAAAGCGGCCATTTGAATTGTTCCTAGTTTACCAACGAAATAAGTATCAGCTAGATTGAAGGCTACAATTCCTAAGATACCAAATATCATAGGTAAAGTTAAATCCTTTAGAATTTTGCCTATACTACCTTCTGTTAGAATAATTCGATTATTTGATTTCATTTGATTTTTCCTCTCTCAGCTTATTTACACATTGCTGTACATTTGTATTTATTTGTTCAAGAGACTCAAATAGATATTCTCTTTTATCTTCAAATATACCTGTGGACATTATTTCAGTAATATTTAGTAATTCTTTTTTTAGTATAGGAACTAAATTTTTTCCTTCTTCGGTTAAATAGGATTTATGATTTCTACGATCTTCTTTATCTTCTAAAGTATATATATAACCCAATTGTTCTAATTTTTTTATAGCCCTATTTGTATTAGCTCTATCAATTTTTACGTTTTCACTTAAGTTTTTCTGATTGATACCTTCATTTTGAAAAATATTGAGTAGAAAAATATATTGACCACATCCAAAGCCGTATTTTTGAAAGCTATTATTTATTAATATGCTTTGATGTCTGTAAATTGATGAGATATATTGACCGATTGATTGTTCCTTCATAAGTTTACTCCTTTAAATTAATTGCTATAGCAATTATAATAACATGAATTGATTGTGATAGCAATTAATATGGCCCAATATATATTTAGTCAACATATTATTGATTACTAGGAATTTATGATTTGATTAAAATAAAAGTTAATGCACTAAAAAGTTTCCAAGGGGGAGTAGGAGACTTTTTAGTGCATTAATTATTTTAATTAACTATTCTGTTAAGGGATTTTCAATTGGTATGTTTATATAATAATATAGTATTCTTAAATTAACCTTAATTAATAAAAATCTCCTGATTTAGATATAAGAGATTTTTGTTATAGAATTATGCTATTTTATAATTGAATTACATAATGTAGGTAAATATTTTTCGATTAATATTCCTTCTTTAGTTGGTAGATTACTTTTCATACTTTCCTTTATTACTTTTGATAAAAAGTCAGAACTAATATTTATTGATTTTTCAAAAGTGAGCCCATATAGAATGCAACCTATAAGTATAGAAGTGAATGCATCGCCGGTACCAGGATAACTGATAGGAATTTTTTTGATTCTTTTTATATAAAAAGTGTTACTAATTTTATTATACATAAGTATATTTGTGTAAGTAACATCGTCATCAGGCACTGAAGTTATTATTACATATTTAGGTCCAAAAGATGATAAGGCAATTGCCCATTTTTTGATTTCTTGAAGCGATATATTACTGTTATAATCTTTACCTAACAAGAGTGCAGCTTCAGTATAATTAGGAGTAATTACATCACCTAATTTGATATAATTCTTCATTTTTTCTACCATATCTATATTAATTGTTCTATAAAGATTGCCGTTGTCACCCATAACAGGATCTATAACTATAAGATTGGTATTATTTTTAACAAGTTTTATATAATTAGAAATAATATCTATTTGATTTGGAGTTGATAAAAAGCCACTGTATATACAGTCAAAAGAGATATTGAGTTTATACCATTGATTAAAATAGTTTTCTAGAGTGCCTGTTAAATCTATATAACTAACATTGGCAAATCCAGTATGGGAAGAAAGCACTGCTGTTGGTGAAGGACAAACTTGAATACCCATAGAGGATAATATAGGAGTAATTATGCCTAAAGATGCTCGGCCAAAGCCACAAGAAGCATGTATAGCTGCAAGTTTTTTTATGTTTCCATTGTTTGTATTCATTAGTATCCTCTTTTCTTAAAAAATTATCTTATAAGCGTTCTTGTAATTTTACAGTAATACTTTTAGGCATAAGTTTTTTTATAACTTTTGAAAGAGGTATTGTTACTAAAATGCCTATAATTGTAGTAATTACAGAAGTTGAAGAGTGAGCAAATGAAATTGCAACACTTTGATAGATGAGCACTCCTGCTGCAAAATATCCTAATAAAGAAACTAAGCCACCAGCAACAAAGGCTATAATATTTGTAAGTAGATTGTTACCTTTATTATTATTAGAGAAAGCAATCCAGCCTACAACATATCCCGTTAAACCTTTTATCACAAATGTAAATGGAGCCCAAAAAGCGAAAGCAGGATCCATTATATCAAATAGACTCATACCAATTGCAGCTGCAATGCCAGCATCTTTTCCAATGATTATTGCTATTATGAATATGGCTGTAGTCCCTAGATGTATCATACTATTAAATCCACCTATTGAAATAGGTATGTGTATCCAAGTACATACATAACAAATAGCTGCCATTAGACTTATTATAACAAGTTTGAAAACATTGAGATTTTTTTCCATTTAAACTACTCCTTTTTCTTAAAACTTCAAACAAGAAACTTTTCCCATAATTCTAAAGATATTGTTATTATATTGCATATTATAAAATTGTCAATTGTATGGGTACAATAGCATGGGTATTAAAGATTCTTTGCAAGCATAGATTAAATTTCTATAAGGAATAGCTTTAATTATAAAGATTTATAATAATTATTTTTATTCTATAGAGAATATTAATACAAAGATGTAAGGATAGCTATATATAATAATATTTCTATATTTTATGATAAAATAATACTGTTGAGATTTTATATATGAATAGGTATTAGTTATTATAAAGGAGTGAATTTTGTGGAAAATAAAATTGTTAATGCAGTGGGATTAGATTGTCCAAGACCAATAATTGAAACTAAAAAGGCAATTGACGCTATAAAAGAAGGAAAGGTAACTACTATAGTGGATAATGAAATTGCTGTTCAGAATTTATTAAAGTTTGCAAAGAGCCAAAATTTTGAAGTAAGTAATAAAGTAGAGGGCGAATTATTTCATGTAACTATTACTAAAGAAGTAGTAGCAGAAGAAGATAATGCTTCACAGAACGAAGAAAATTTAGTGATTGCAATTACATCAGATGAATTAGGTACAGGAGCAAGAGAATTGGGAGTTAATTTAATGAAAGGATATGTTTATGCTCTTACAGAAGTTGACCCTAGACCAAAGACTCTTTTATTTATTAACAGCGGTGTGAATTTAACTGTTGAAGATTCTCCGGTTTTAGATAGTTTAAAGAAATTAGAAGAAGAAGGCGTAGAAATTTTATCTTGTGGTACTTGTCTTAACTTTTATGAATTAGCTGATAAATTAGCTATTGGAAGTGTTTCTAATATGTATACTATTGTGGAAAAACTTAATGGAGCTACTAATACTATAAAGATATAATGTCAATGCACAATTATAATAAAACAAATGCACAATGCACAATGCACAATGCATAATTATAAGAAAACAAATGCACAATGCACAATGTACAATGCACAATTAAGGATGATTTTCTTCGTTCCTCAGAAAATCTTTATTTAATTAACTGCACTTGCACTCTGCAAATTGCACTCTGTTTTTTAAAAAAGGGTGGAAAGATGAATAGTAAAATTTTTTACGTAGTTTCATTTGATTCTACGAGTCATGCTATAAAAACAGAAAAATTACTCCAAAAATATTTTAAGATTGCAGTTATTCCTACACCTAGAGAGATTACTAGAAACTGCGGACTGTCAATTAAAATATTTTCGTTAGATATTGAAGAGATAATAAATGTTCTAAAAGAGGTAAAAATACCTTATGGGCTTTATAGTTTAAGTGAAGAAAAAACTGAAGGTAAAAGAGAAATAAGTCAAATCATATAATTGTAATTAGAAATTGTTTTTTCAAAAGAGGGTGAAAGGTATAGTTTATTTAGATAATGCAGCTACTTCTTTTCCAAAGCCGGAAGTAGTGTATAAAGCAGTGGAAACTTGCATGAGAGAATACTGTGCAAATCCTGGTAGAGCGGGACATAAACTTGCACTAAAGGCAGGTAGAGAAATTTATAATACTAGGGAACTTGCGGCAGAATTATTTAATATTGAAGATCCTATGAGAGTTATTTTTACTAGCAATGCAACGGATGCTTTGAATTTAGCTCTAAAAGGTATATTAAAAGATGGTGATCATGTAGTTACTTCAAGCATGGAACATAACTCTGTAATAAGACCTTTAAATCATTTGAAAGAGAATGGAGTTACTAATACTATTGTTTACTGCAATAGTAAAGGTGAAATTGACATAAAAGATATAGAAAAAGCTATTTGTGATAATACTAAGCTTATATGTATTACACATGGTTCTAATGTAACAGGAACAATTTTACCTATAAAAGAAGTTAGTGAAATATGTGAAAAACATAATTTGTTATTTATGGTAGATGCATCTCAGACAGCAGGCGTTTATGATATTGATGTAGAAGAGATGAAAATAGATTTGCTTGCTATGGCTGGACATAAAGGACTAATGGGACCACAAGGTACAGGTCTTTTGTATATAAGAGAGGGGTTAGAGCTAAAATCTCTTAAAGAAGGCGGAACAGGAAGTAAATCAGAAGAAGTAGTACAACCAACTATTATGCCTGACTATTATGAGAGCGGAACTTTAAATACCCCTGGTATTGTGGGACTAGGTGCTGGTATTCAATTTGTAATGAAAACTACACCTACTAAAATAAGAGAGCACGAAGCTAAATTAACAAAACTTATGTTAGAAGAGCTTAAAAAAATAGATGAAGTAACAGTATACGGGGTAGGAGATACAGATAAACAAGGAGCTGTTATATCTTTTAATATTAAGGGTATGGATTCATCTGAAACAGCTTATAGATTAGATGATGAATTTGATATTTGCACTCGCTCAGGATTGCATTGTGCACCACTTGCGCATAAAACTATTGGTACGTTGGAAAGTGGAACTGTAAGAATGAGTTTTGGATATTTTAATAATGAAGAAGATATACTTAAGGCAGCAGAAGCTATTAAAGAAATAGCAAAGTAATATATTAATTAAATAAGATATTGAACGTAATATCCACAGTTTATTGTTAATAGTGAATATATTTAACAATAAACTGTGGATATTTTTATAATTTATTAAGAATTTACTTTCAAAAGAATTAAATGTTATTTCTTGTAAACTAGATTTCCTTCTACAAAAGTCATCTCAACTAATACATCTTTAATTTTATCAGGAGATATTGAGTAGATATCTTCCGATAGTACAACCATATCTGCTAATTTACCAATCTCAATAGAACCTTTTATATTCTCCTCAAAAGAAGCAAAAGCACCGCCTAAAGTAAAACCAAATAAAGCCTGGTCAATTGTCAGTTTTTGATCAGGGAGCCATCCACTTTTAGGGTATCCCTTCAGATCTTTTCGCGTTACTGCGCAGTAGATTCCGGGTAATACATCGAAAGGCTCCACAGGACAATCAGAACCAAATGAAATAGAAATATTTTTATTGAAAAGTTCCTTCCAATTGTAGCTTGTTTTTGTTTTTTCTTTTCCGATTCTATCTTCTACAATGTGAAGATCATAGTCTAAGAATATAGGTTGAATATATGCATGCACATTTTGTTCTTTGAATTTGTTTAATAAAGTTTTATCAGTAATTTGACAATGTACGATACCATGTCTAGCATCTTTTTTAGGATTTTGTTTTTGAGCCTTTTTAAAGCTGTCAAAAACCATATACATTATTTTATCTCCAATACAATGGACAGCTATTTGCAAATTAGAATTATGAGCTTTAATAATTAATTGGTCTAACTCTTCTTGAGTAAATATTGATATACCCCTTGTGGAAGGATCATCATTATAAGGTTCAGTCAAATAGGCTGTTCTTGCTCCTAAAGAACCATCTCCTAATAGTTTTAAAGGTCCAATCTTGAAAAATTCATCACCATCTCCTGTTTTGTATCCGAGGTCTATGAATTTATTTAGCTTAGTAATGTGAGGTAATAGGCATTGTTCATAAATTCTAACTGGTAATTCTTTATTTTCTTTTAGCTCAGTATAGGCATTGATTATTTCATCAAAGGTTATACCTGGAAGAGACTCGAAGTCATCAGTTTGTATAGAAGTTATACCTTGTTTAAGAGCATGATTTGATGCATTTACTATTATTTCTTTGATTTCTTCTTTAGTTGGTGAAGGTATTTTCGAATAAATAAGATTTGTAGATTTCTCTCTGAAAATACCGGTAGGGTTACCTTGTTCATCAACATCAAATTTGCCACCTTCTATTTGAAGAGTAGTTTTATTAATATTTGATAATTCTAAAGCTTTACTATTAACTACTAATATATGACCACAAGCTCTAGTTAAGCATATAGGATATTCAGTAGATATATTATCTAAATCATATCTTGTTGGAAAGTCTTTTTTAGAGAAATGGTCTTGATTCCACCCTCGTCCATTTATCCATTGTTCATTTGTTAATTTAGACTTTGAAATAAATTCTTTTGTTAGGGTTATTAGGTCTTCAAGAGATTTAGCTTCTTTTAAATCTACCATTTGCAAACTGTAGCCATAATTAATTAGGTGCATATGGCTATCATTAAATCCTGGTACTAGCATTTTCCCATTTAAATCGATAATTCTAGTGTTTGGTGTTTTTAAAGGTAAAAGTTGTTCAGTAGTACCAACTTTTGAAAATTTACCGTTCTTTATCCCCACAGCTTCTACTTTTGGATTATTAATATCCATCGTAATAATCTTACCATTAATAAGTATTAAATCCATATTATTCTCCTTTTAATAATGAAATTTAAAGACCGATGATAAATCTTTAATTTAAAATATTAAAATTATTATAAATGAAAGTAGCAAAAAAAGATAGAACAATACACCTAAATAATAAAATAAGAGGGTGAATATTAACAAAATAATATGTAAAGGTTAACTGTTTTAACAAGTTATCAATAAAATGTATAATATTTTAATAAATTGATAATTAGGTATTGACTTTTAAATAGAAAAAGACTAAAATATTAATAATTTAACAGATTGATAATAATAACCGGTAAATATTATTAATCTATCAATAAAAACAGAAATATATTTAAAAATTAAAAAGTATTAAAAGTATTGAAATGATTTGTAAAAGAAGTATCAAAAAAATGGGGAGGTTGCATATGAAAAGAATTTTAATTAGTTTGTTAATGGTGGGAGTTTTAATATTAGGAGTAGGTTGTGGAAATGGTGCAAATAATGCATCAGAAAATACATCAAATAATGGGGAAACTAATGAGACAGAAGTAAAAACAGTTTTAGTAGGGGTAACAAATGCTTCTAAACCATGGGGATACTTAGATGAAAATAATGAGTTAATAGGTTTTGATGTAGATATTGCTAAAGAAATAGATAAACGTATTGAGGATGTAGAATTCGAATATAAAGGAATGGAATTTAGTAATTTATTTTTAAGTTTAGATAGTGGAAAAATCGATATGATTGCTTTAGAAGTTGAAAGAAATGAAGATAGAATGGCTAAGTTTCTCTTCTCAGATGCAGCATATAATACTTTCCCAAGCTATATAACTACAATGGGTGATACTGAAGGAATTGAAACAATGAAAGATTTAGAAGGTAAAGCACTTATTGTTTCTGCATCAACAAATCAACAAGCATTTGCAGATGAGTATAATGCAGCAAATGGAGATGCTATTGAAATAGTTCTTGCAAGTACGGGTACTTCAAATGAAATAGTAAATCAATTAACTTCAGGAAGAGCTGTTGCTACTTTATACACAAAAAGTGAAGCTGAATCAGTAAATGAAAGTTTAGGTATTGATTTGAAATGTGTTGGAGAACCAGTAATGGCAAATGCTGTTTATCATGTTTTCCAAAAAGATAGTGAAGAGGCAGCTGAGTTAAAAGCAAAAGTAGAAGAAGCGGTTAATTCTATGATGGAAGACGGTACATTAAGTAAAATATCTGAACAATGGTTAGGTGAAGATTATACAAAATATCTAGATAAATAGAAGGGGATGAAATAATAATGGGTAGCTATTTTGATCCAAAGTTGATAGTTGAATTTTTACCAGATTTATTGAAATTCTTTCCTATAACACTAGGAATACTGATAGGTGCCATATTATTAGGTGGAGTCTTAGCTTCTATAGTAGCTTCATTTAGAATACTCAATGTTCCGGTATTAAATCAATTATCTGTAGTTTATATATCATTTATGAGAGGTACACCTACAATAATACAGTTGTTTTTAGTTTATTATGGATTACCTATACTATTGCAAATGATTAATATTGATGTTTCAGGTGTATCGGAAATAGTTTTTGTAATAATTGCTTACGCATTAGGTATTGGTGCATTTTTAGCAGAAATAATTAGAGGCGCTATTAATAGTGTAGATAATGGGCAAAAAGAAGCAGCTTATTCTGTAGGGATGAAAACATATCAAGTATTTATCAGAATTATAATTCCTCAGGCTCTAATTGTGGCTATACCAAATTTTACAAATTTGTTAATTTCATATTTAAAAGAAACCTCCCTAGCTTTTATGCTAGGGGTGGTTGATATGGTTGGAAGAGCTAGTGCACTAGGTAACTTGAATTATCATTATCTTGAAATATATATAGGGCTTACAATTATATATTATGTAGTTTGTATATTTATCCAAAAGGGATTATCTATATTTGAATTTAGGATAACAAAGCATGAACAACATTTGGCAAAGGGGTAGGTGATGTGTAGTGGGAATTCAACTTGATTACAAATTTATATGGGTGGCATTTTTGAAAATTCTGCAAGCTTTACCTCTTACTCTTGAGATAACTATTGTTGCAATGGTTGTAGGATTACTAATAGGTATAATTGTTGCAACGATAAGGTTGTTCAAAGTTAAATATTTATCTCCAATTGCTGATTTTTATGTTTCTTTTGTTAGAGGAACTCCGTTATTACTCCAATTATTACTTGTTTATTATGCGATTCCTTTAGTTTTTGATAATTTAGCTGCAAAGAATGGTTGGGCTTTTAGATCAAATCAAATTCCAATCATTGTATTTGCATTGATAGCTTATTCTATCAACGCGGGTGCTTATATGTCTGAAATAATACGTTCGGGTATAATGGCAGTAGAACCAGGACAACTTGAAGCATGTCATTCAGTGGGAATGACAACTCCACAAGCGCTTAAAAGAATAATATTGCCACAAGCTTTAGGGATAAGTATTCCTATGCTGTGTAGTATGCTAATTGAACTTTTAAAAGGTTCGTCTATTGCTTTTACAATTTCACTTGTAGAGATAACAGGAATGGCAAAGGCTTCTGCTACAAAAAATTATAATTTTCTTGAGGCTTATATAGCCTGTGCGATTATGTATTGGATGTTATGTATATTAATTGAAAAAGCTTCTGTAGTTTTAGAGAAAAAAGTTAACATTTATAATAAAGGAGGATTAGCATGATTCAGATAAAAAATATTCATAAAACTTTTGGGAAACATACAGTTCTTAAAGGCGTAGATTTAACAATAAAAAAAGGAGAGGTAGTTGTAATATTAGGACCTAGTGGCTCAGGTAAAACAACTTTGCTTAGATGCCTAAATTTTTTAGAAAAAGCAGATGACGGCGTGATTGGAATAGATGGCTTTGTGAAAAATTTCAAAGGTATAGGTAAAAAAGATATTTATGAAATTAGAAAGAAAACAGCAATGGTATTTCAACATTATAACTTATTTAAGAATAAAACAGTTTTAGAAAATGTTATGGAAGGACTATTGATTGTACAAAAAATGCCTAAAGCAGAAGCGAGAAAGAAAAGTTTAGCTTTATTAGAAAAAGTAGGTCTTGCCGATAAAGTAGATTCGTATCCGAGTCAAATATCAGGTGGACAGCAACAAAGGGTTGGAATAGCAAGGGCTTTAGCATTAAATCCTGAAGTAATACTTTTTGATGAACCAACATCAGCATTAGACCCAGAGTTAGTGGGTGAAGTTTTAGATATTATAAGAAAAGTTGCCGATGAAGGAATTACAATGATTGTTGTAACACATGAAATTGGTTTTGCAAGAGAAGTAGCAGACAGAGTTATATTTATGGATGGTGGAATTATTGTAGAAGAAGGTAAGCCGGAGTTTATATTAACTAAGCCACAACACAATCGTACACAGGAATTTTTAAAGAGAATTACAGCATAAATACTATAGGAGAATAAGAATGAAAATTTTATCTAATATTCCCATTACTGAGCTGCCTATTTCAATGGAAAAGTATGATTTAAATATTACATCTATTGATAAGGCAGACAGTAATGAAGCTTATTATAAATCTGTTATGTCTGATTATGATATATGGATAGAAGAAGACCCGAAAAGAATAACAAAAGAGGTAATTGAGGCAGGAATCAATTTGAAATGGATTCATGTTGGTAGAGTTGGGTATGATGGTGCTCATTTACATACTATTAGAAAAAAAGGGATAATATTAACAAACAGTAAAGGTTGTAATAATATTTTTATTGCAGAAGACGTAATTCTTAAGATGCTTATGCTTTCAAGAAATTCTTATCAATATTTTAAGCAACAACAACAAAAGAAATGGCAAGCATATCGGAAAAAACCTTTGACTGGGAATATAAAAGAAGACTTAAGAATATTTGGTGAGAGCACTTTTTCATTATTCAATAAAACTATAGGAATACTAGGTACTGGTGCTATTGGTATGGAAATAGCTAAAAGGACAAAGGCTTTTGATATGAAAGTTTATGGATATAATAAATCTGGGAGAAGTGTTCCTAACTTTGATTTTATAATGAATGGGGATATGCTATATCCAATGCTTAAAAAGTGTGATTATGTAGTATGTGCATTCCCGCTTAATAAAGACACTCTAGATTTATGTAATATGAGGTTTTTTAAATCTATGAAAGAAAGTTCATATTTTATAAATGTGAGTCGTGGTGAGGTTGTAAATGAGGATGATTTAGAGGAAGCCTTAAATAGTGAAATTATAAGAGGAGCGGCAATAGATGTAGCATCATTAGAACCATTACCCAATGCTAGTAAGCTTTGGGATACAAAAAATTTAATTGTTACACCACACCAAGCCTGGATTTCCGAACATACCTTCCAAAAAATAAAAGATATAATAATAGAAAACATTAAATATTATCCCGATAAAAGGAAAATGATTAATGTAATAGAGTAACAATTTAATTTTAAATAATGTGTATATTTATAATATAAATGGTAAGAGGGAGGATTCATCTAATGGATTTTAAATTTTCTGAAAGAGCTGGTATAGTAGAGCCTTCAATATTAAGAAGTGCGTGGAAGTTGTTCACACCATCTACAATAAAATTTGCAGCTGGCTGCCCTGATAGTGAATGTTTACCAAATAAAGAATTGTCTTCAATAGCAGAGGAGATTTTATCTTCTGAAGAAGGAGTGATGGCACTTTCATACAATGATAGTGACGGGTATTTACCTCTTAGAGAAAATGTGGCTAAAATAATGAGTAGTAGAGGCATTGATGCAAGTGCTGATAAAATTGTTATGACTAATGGAAGTCAGCAAGGTATAGATTTTGTAGGTAGAATATTATTAGATATAGGTGATACTGTATTAATTGAAAAGCCTACCTATATAGGAGCATTAAATACACTTAAAAATTATCAATGCAATTTTGTAACAGTAGATTCAGATGTAGATGGTATGTTAATAGATGATCTTGAGAAAAAATTAAAAAGTGAAAACAAAGTTAAGTTTATATACATGATATCAAACTTTCAAAACCCGACAGGTAGGGTATGGTCATTAGAAAGAAGAAAAAAATTAGTTGAGTTAGCTAATAAATATAATGTAATTATAGTGGAAGACGACCCCTATGGAGAGTTAAGGTTTGATGGTGAAGGGGTTCCTATTTGTAAATCATTTGATACAGAAGGAAGAGTTATTTATTTGGGCACATTCTCAAAAATTTTAGCACCAGGTTTAAGAGTGGGTTGGGTATATGCAGATGAAGAAATAAAATATAAAATTTTGATGTGTAAACAAACTGTAGATATGCATGTATGTGCATTGACACAAAGAATTGTAAATAAATATATAGCTGAAATAAATCTAAAAGAAAGAATTGATGAGTTAATAGAGTTTTATGGGAATAGAAGAAATTTAATGATGGAAGCTTTAGATAAATATATGCCAGAAGAAGTTCTTTATGAGAAACCATTAGGGGGATTGTTCATTTGGCTTGAACTTCCTGAAAATGTTGATACAACTAAATTGTTCTTTGAAAGTTTAAAGAATAATGTTGCTTATATGCCAGGGACTATGTTTTTTTCGGATGATAATATAAATAATTATATTAGACTTTGCTTTTCACAAGAAAATTCCGAGCAGATTGATAAAGGTATTAAAATATTAGCTAATATGATTAAAGAAAAAATTGAAATGGAAAAACAAGAGTTAAGTAAGGTGGGTTAGATGATATTAAGTGCAAAAAAGATAAATACGACTGAAGGAAGTATTAAAAAGAATTTATGGCTATTAGCTTATCCTATAATTATTGGTAATCTTATTCAGATATTTTATAATTTTGGAGATACATTTTGGGTTAGTAAACTTCCTTATGGTACTGAAGCAGTTGCTTCGGTAAGTATAGTTTTTTCTGTAGTGTTTTTACTAATGTCATTTATAATGGGATTTTCTGGAGCGGCAGCCACGCTTATTTCACAGTTTTTTGGGGCGGGTAGAAATGATGATGTTGAAGAAGTTGCTTATACAACAATTAATATATTTAATGCTTTAAGTATATGTATTGTTGTATTTAGTCTTTTGTTTGGAAAAGCTATTTTAAGATTTATGAAAACCCCTGAGGAGATTATGGTTTATGCGCTTGATTATTATTACATTATAATTATTGGAATGATATTTATGTTTGTATTTTATTATTTAAGTGCTTTGTTAAGAGGTATAGGAGATACAACTACACCTATGATTGCTGGCATATTGTCGGGTATTTTTAATCTTGTATTAGATCCGTTTTTAATTTTGGGGATAGGGCCATTTCCCTACATGGGGATAAAAGGAGCTGCCTATGCAACGGTAATTTCTAGAGTTATTGTAGCTGTATTTCTTTTTTATGTTACCTTTAAAAAGGATAATTTAATGAATTTAAAGTTGAGAAAATTAGTTACATTTAATAAGGATTTTGCTGCTAGTATAGTTAAAATTGGAATTCCAGCAAGTTTTTCCAACGTTGTTATTTCATTAGGATGGATAATAATAGTAAGTAGAGTAAATAGTTTTGGAGCCTATGCTTCTGCAGTTTATGGTATTGGAAATAGAATAGATTCTGCAATGTTTCAGCTATCGGGTGGTATACAACAAGCACTTGCTACTGTAGTTGGGCAAAATATAGGTGCAAATAAAATAGAGCGTGTAAAAGAAAGTATTTCTTATGCTTTGAAAGCATCTTTTGTTTTGATAATGTCTTTATCGTTAATAATTCTATTTTTGCCAGAACAAATATTTAGAATATTCTCTAGTGATCCAACTGTAATTGAAATGGGCAAGATGTATGTTTGGTGCCTAGCAGGAGGATATGCATTTGTTTGTTGTAGAATGGTACTAGTCGGTGCATTTCAAGGGGCTGGGGCTACAGCATTTAGTATGATTCTAAGTATGATTTCCTTATGGATATTTAGGGTGCCTATGGCCTATGCA
This sequence comes from Clostridium sp. DL1XJH146, assembly GCF_054819755.1. NCBI lineage: Bacteria > Bacillati > Bacillota > Clostridia > Eubacteriales > Clostridiaceae > Clostridium > Clostridium sp. DL1XJH146. The sequence continues at coordinate 58,174 of NZ_JBTVVN010000003.1, read as the reverse complement.
TTTTCTTATACAACTATGGGAATTGATGGGGTATGGTTTGGGCTTGGAACTTCTTTTGTAATTAGTTATGTATTTATGTATGTATGTTATAAAAGATATGATTGGCTAGGTAAAGGTTATGTTTTAACATTAAACAATAATAATAAAATGATTGCGCAACTTGCAGAAAAAGCTAGAGAATAAAATATTGAAGAAATAAGAACAAGATAATCTATTGAGATTTTCTTGTTCTTATTTTATATCTTTATAATTTATTATAGAATCTATAAATTTTTCACAGCTTTTTCTATTCTTTGTAAAGCATCTTCTAAAGTGGAGCGAGGACAAGCTATATTTATTCTTTCAAAACATGCTCCTTCTTCACCGAAAATGTATCCTTCATCTAGCCAAATCTTACCTTTTTCAAGCATTAGTTTTTCTAGTTCATCTTTGTCGTTTGTCAATTTTCTGAAATCCATCCAGATTAAATAGGTACCTTCAGGCTTAATTACATCAACAAGAGGTAATTTTTCTTTTACAAATTCCATAAGAAATTTTAGATTTTCTTCTATATATTCTAATAAACTTTCAAGCCACTCTTCACCAGTAGAGTAAGCTGTTTCAAGAGCGGTTATAGCAAATATATTTGGTCCGTTTAGGTTGTCACTTTCCAAAACATTTGTAAACCTACTTCTTATTTTATGGTTTGGAATAATTACTGAAGACACTTGTAGACCAGCAAGGTTAAAAGTTTTACTTGGAGCGATACATGTTATTGAGTTTTGTGAAAAGTCCTCTGAAATAGAAGCAAAAGATGTATGGGTATTACCTTTAAATATTAAATCAGAGTGAATTTCGTCAGATAAGATAAGAACATCATTTTCAATACATATTTTACCTAGTGAAGTTAATTCTTCTTTTGTCCAAACTCTACCAACAGGGTTATGTGGGCTACAAAGTATCAATAATTTTACTCTAGGATCCTTCACTTTCTTTTCAAGGTCTACAAAATCCATAGAGTATTTGCCTTCTTCAAATTTTAACGGATTATTAATGAGAGTACAGCCATTGTTTTTTATTGCCTTGAAGAATGGATAATAGACTGGAGTTTGTACTATAACTTTATCTCCAGGTTGTGTTAGAGATCTTAATAACATATTTACAGCGGGAACTATACCGGGGCTATATACTATCCAATCTTTTTTTATATCCCAGTTGTTTCTTTTCTTTTGCCAATTTATTATTGATGAATAATATTTGTCAGTACAAAATGAATACCCATAAATGCCATGCTCAGCAATTTTTATAAGTGCATTTTTTACTGGTTCTGGAGTTTCAAAATCCATATCAGCTACCCACATTGGTAGTAGATCTTTTTCTCCTAAATCCCATTTTGCAGAATTTGTATTATGCCGATTTGTAATTTTATCGAAATTAAACTTCATTAAAATCATCTCCTAATATATATAGTGTTGTTAAAAAATGATATCACAAAGCCTATATAATTACAATATTATTAATATATAGCCGAGTAAAATATCAAAGTGATAAAATATTAACTAAAACATATAATTGCATTAATTTACATTAATGGACAATACATATTAAAATAATTCAAGTAAATGTAAAATATTTATAAAAATTTTAATTATATAACGATTTCATTAAAAAAACACAATAAATATGTAGAAATGATTTTTTTATGTTGACAAAATATTAAATTACAATATATAATAAATATAAATTAATAATTCGTTAAAAAATTACTGGTATAATTATTAAATCGTTAAACGCCATATAAAAAAATAATGAATTAATAAGAAGTAGATAATAAACCTAATTAAGAGATGAATTATAAATTAGAGGTGTGAAAATGTTAGAGAATAGAATTGTAGAAAAGTCAGAAGAAATTAAAGATGAGCTTATAAAAATAAGGAGAGATATTCATTCCCATCCAGAAATTGCTCTAGAAGAGAAAAGAACTTCTTCTATTGTAGCAAATAAGTTAATAGAGTTAGGATTAGATGTTCAGGTTAATGTTGGAGTAACTGGTGTAATTGGACTATTAAAAGGTAAGTATGAAGGTAAAACAATTTTACTAAGAGCAGATATGGATTGTCTTAAGATGGAAGAATTAAATGATGTAGAGTACAAGTCACAATATGCTGGTCAAATGCATGCTTGTGGACATGATGCTCATACTACGTGGCTATTAGGAGCTGCAATGATATTATCAGAAATGAAAGAAGAAATACATGGAAATGTAAAGTTTTTATTTCAACCTGCAGAAGAAGGTATAGGCGGTGCAGAAAGAATGATAAAAGCTGGAGCTCTAGAAAATCCTAAGGTGGATGCAGCTATAGGAGCTCATGTATGGCCATCTATAAAAGCAGGTGAAATTGGAGTTAAATATGGAGATATGATGGCAGCTGGAGATATGTTTACGCTCAAAATAAAAGGAAAAGGAGCTCATGGAGCAGAGCCACACAAATCTATAGATCCTATTTCAATATCGGTACAAGTATATTTGGCTTTTCAAGCAATATTGAGTAGAAGAATTAATCCTATTGATACCGCTGTAATTACTGTAAGTATGTTTAATGCTGGTTCCGCACATAACATAATTCCACAAACTAGTGATATTGAGGGAACAGTAAGAACTTTTAATGAGGAAACCAGGGATAATATAATTGAAATGATGGACTCAAGTATAAAAGGTATTACAGAAGCCAATGGTGCAGATTATGAATTTTATTATAGAAAAGGATATCCAGCAGTTGTAAATAATGATGAAATTGTTTCTGTTGTTGAAAAAGCAGGAAGAGAAATATTAGGTAATAATAAGGTAGTGATAATGAATGAACCAACTATGGCAGCTGAGGATTTTTCTTATTTTACTCATAAAGTACCAAGTGCATTTTTTATAGTTGGAACTTACAACAAAGAGAAATCTTTAGTAAATGAACTTCATAATGCTAATTTTAATATAGATGAAGATATATTAAATAAAGCATCAGCTGTGATGGCTAAGTGTGCTTTAAATTATTTAAACAATTAACAATTAAATATAAATTTTAATTTATATTTAATTGAATTATAATTAATAAACTAAAAAGGGGATGTAGTTTTATGAAAATTGTAAAAAGGATAGTAGCGTTAATGTTATGTATTTTGACAACGGTAAGTCTAGTAGCCTGTGGTGGTAATTCAGCAAATACAGCTACTAATGGAGGCAACACTGAGGGGACCAGTGATACTAAAAAAATTATTAGTATAGGAATTATGAATGCTCCAAGTGGATTTAATCCATTAGAATCTACGGATATATCTCAAAACGAGGCATCAGGAATTTTATATTTACCATTAGTTGAGCTTGATACTGATTTGGTATATAAACCAATGCTTGCTGATTCTATTGAGACTGAAGATAATCAAACTTTTACAGTTAATATTAATGAAGACGCTAATTGGACAGATGGTACTCCTGTTACAGCTGATGATGTAATATTTACTATAGGATTAATAACTAATCCAGAAGTACCAGCAACAATAGCATCTAAATTTTCTATACTTGAAGGTTTAAATGAAAATGGTAAAAATGAATCTGGCGAAGATACTTTTGCAGGAGCTGTAAAAGTTGATGATAAAACTGTTGAACTTATAACAAAAGCTCCAGTAGACATTGTTTCAGTTCAAGAGAATATTGGAAGATACTTAAAAACTATGCCTAAACATATTTTTGAAAGTGTAGCTTTAGAAAGTCTTTATCAAGATACTAATATGATAAATCCTGTTGTAACAAACGGAGCTTTCAAACTTGTAACATATGCTAAGGATCAATATGTTCAATTTGCAGCAAATGAAGAATTCTTTAAAGGAACTCCAAAGATAGACGAGTTATACTTAAAAATCATGCAAGGTTCTAATATTACAGTTCAACTTGAAAGTGGAGAAATTGATATGAACCACCCAGGTCTTGGACTAATACCTTTTGAAGATTATGAAAAAGTAAAAAGTATGGAAAATATAAATGCTACATCAGAAGGTATAGCAACTACCGTTCAAACGTTAATGATTAATAATGAAACAATAACTGATGTAAGAGTAAGAGAAGCTCTTTCATACGCAATAAATAGAGATATGATTATAAATGATTTCTTGAAAGGTGACGGAGAATTTACTGAGTTACCATATTGCGGTTCAAGTGCATATATAGACTCAGATATAGAAATAAAATCATATGACCCTGAAAAAGCTAAAGCTTTATTAGAAGAAGCAGGTTGGGATTTTGATAGAGAAATTAATTTTGATGTACCAACAGGTAATGCAGTTCGTGAGAAAGTAGCAGATATTCTTACAGCTAACTTTACTGAAATTGGACTTAAAATAAATGTTCAAAAATATGATTTTGTTACTAGTTTATCTACAGCAAGAAGTGGGGATTTTGATATATATATAGTAGGAATTCCAAATTACCCTACAAATGCAGATCTTTCAGGTACATTAGCAACTAGTGGTAATCTTAATATTTCAAAATATAGTAGTGAAGAAATGGATGAATTATTAACAGCTGGTTTAAATGAAACTGATATTGAAAAGAAAAAAGAAATTTATAGTGATGTACAAGAATTGTTTATGGAAGATTTACCATGTCCATCTGTTTACATTCAAAACCAACTTAAAGCTGTTAATAAAAGAGTGCTTGTTGGTGAACCAAAAGATTTCGGAACATATATTGATTTACATTTATGGGATGTAGAATAGTAGGACAATAGAAGAATAGAACAAGAATAGAACAAGAATAGAACAAGAATAGAAGATAATATTGAATAGTCCATAATAATTTTTATGGACTATTTAATACTAAGTATTAAGAAATTGGGGTGATATAATTTGGATTATTTACTTAAAGTAAACCACCTGCAAACAGCTTTTAAAGTTGAAGATAGAGATGTTGTAGCTATTGAAGATGTTAATTTTAATTTAGAAAAAGGTAAAACAACAGGCATTGTTGGAGAATCTGGTTGTGGGAAAAGTGTAACATCTTTTTCTATAATACAACTTCTAGGTAAAAATGGTAGAGTAACTGGTGGTGAAGTTAATTTTAAAGGGAAAAACTTATTGGATTTAAGTGACAAAGAAATACGTGATATTCGTGGTAATAAGATCTCTATGATTTTTCAAGAGCCAATGACTTCTTTAAACCCTCTTTTTACCATTGGAAATCAAATGATAGAATCAATAATGTTGCACTTGAAAATGAAGAAAAAAGAAGCAAAGGGTTATGCTATTGATATGTTGAAACAGGTAGGGATACCTAGAGCAGAAAAAATTATTGATCAATATCCACATACACTATCTGGTGGAATGAGACAGAGAGTAATGATTGCTATGGCACTATCATGTAAACCAGAGCTATTGATTGCTGATGAACCTACCACAGCTTTAGATGTAACAATACAAGCACAAATATTAGATTTGATAAAGAAATTACAAAAAGACATGGACATGACAGTTTTGCTTATAACTCATGACCTTGGTGTAATTGCTGAGATGGCGGATAAAGTTATTGTAATGTATGCTGGACAAGTAGTTGAGGAAGCAGATGTATTTACATTATTTGATAATCCGGTACATCCTTATACAAAAGCTTTAATGAAATCAATTCCTCATATTGATATAAAAGAAGAGAAAAGATTAGAATCAATTCCTGGGACAGTGCCTTCATTATTTAATATGGTAGAAGGATGCCGTTTTCATACCCGCTGTCCATATGTTACAGAAAAATGTATGAAACAAATGCCAAAATTGAATAAAATTAAAGAAAATCACTTTTCACGTTGTTGGCTTACAGGAGAGGAGGGAACTGTATGAGTATAAATAATAATGAGCAGAAAACTCCTATATTAAAGGTTGAAAATTTGAAAACTTATTATCCTATAAAAAAGGGTATAATATCTAAAACGGTAGGGTATGTAAAGGCTGTAGATGATGTTAGTTTCGACGTTTATCATGGAGAAACTTTGGGACTTGTTGGCGAATCAGGATGTGGAAAATCTAGTATGGGGCGTACTATAGTTAGATTAGAGCAACCTAAAGACGGACATATATTATTTGAAGGAAAAGATATTTCTAGAAATTCTGCTAAAGAAATGAGAAAAGTTCGTTTAGATTTGCAAATGATTTTTCAAGACCCTTACTCTTCATTAAATCCTCGTAAAAGAATAGGTGATATTTTAGCAGAGCCTCTTAGGGTTCATAAAATTGTACCTGAAGATAGAATTCAAGATGAAGTTGATAAATTATTAGAGATGGTTGACCTGCAGAAAAGTTATAAAAATAGATACCCAAATGAATTTTCGGGTGGACAGAGACAAAGAGTAGGTATAGCTCGTGCATTAGCATTAAGACCGAAATTAATTGTTTGTGATGAACCAGTTTCAGCATTGGATGTATCTACACAAGCACAGGTACTTAACTTATTAAAAGATTTACAGAAGAAGTTTGATTTAACATTTATATTTATTGCACATGGATTGGGTGCTGTTAGATATATAAGTGATCGTATAGCGGTAATGTATTTAGGTAAGGTAGTTGAAATTGTGGAAACAAATAAAATTTTTAGTATGGCGAAGAAGCATCCTTATACTGAAGCTTTATTAACTTCATATCCTATCCCTAATCCACATTTAAGGAATAGAAATAAAATAATTATTGAAGGAGATCTACCTAGCCCGGCAAATCCACCAAGTGGTTGTAGGTTTCATACAAGATGTCCTAAAGCTATGGATATATGTAAGGAAAAAGTTCCAGAATTAAAAGGAAAAGATGGACATTTGATAGCTTGTTTCCTTTATGAATAATATTTATAGTGTTGAAAAACAAGTTATTAAGGTATTTATTTTGAATTAAGTACTTTAGTAAGGGTGAGGAGGAGTTTACATTGTTTAACTATATTATGCGTAGAATATTAATCACTATTCCTGTGCTTATTGGAGTTACGATTATTAGCTTTATTATAATAAATATGGCACCTGGTAATCCTGTAGATATGATGGTTGATCCGAATATTACAGCAGCAGATCTTGCGTTAAAAAAGGAAGCTTTAGGACTAAATGATCCATTATATATCCAGTATTTTCATTGGGCAGAAAACGTGTTACATGGGAATCTTGGATATTCAATGACTTCATACCGTCCAGTTTCAGAAATTATCGGAGAGAGGTTAGGACCTAGTTTCCTTTTGATGATTCTTTCTATGATAGTTGGATTTTTAATAGCAATTCCTGTTGGGATTTTAAGTGCTACTAAGCAGTATTCTAAATTAGATTATATAGCCACAGCGGGATCTCTTATAGGGATTTCAATACCTACGTTCTTTTTATCACTTAGTTTGATTTTTATATTTGCATTAAAACTAAAGTGGCTTCCAACGGGAGGGATGGTTACATTAGGGGGAACCGCAGGCTTTGTAGATAGAGTAAAACATTTGGTTTTACCAGTTTTAGTTCTTGGTATTTTTGTTGCAGGAAAGCAGGTAAGATATGTTCGATCTAGTATGTTAGAAATTTTAGAACAAGATTATTTGAGGACTGCAAGAGCAAAAGGAGTAATTGAACGTTTAGTAATAAATAAGCATGCCCTAAGAAATGCGTTGATTCCAATAGTTACTGTAATAGGAATCGAAGTTGCTTCAATAATGGGTGGAGCCGTTATTACTGAATCAGTATTTTCATGGCCTGGTATAGGAAGACTTACTATTGAAGCTATAATGAGTAGAGACTATCCTACACTTATGGGATTGAATTTTATAGCAGCAATAATAGTTTTGGGCGCAAATTTAATTACAGATATACTTTATTGCGTTGTTGACCCACGAATCAAATACAATTAGGGAAGGAGTGGTAGTGTGTCCCAACTTAAAATGAACTCAAAAAAGAATAAAACTTCTATAAAAAAGAATAAAAAAAAGGATGAAGAAAGTTATATCAGTATGATATTACATCGCTTTAGGAAACACAAAATGGCAATGGTAAGTGTTATGCTAATGCTATTATTAATAATTTGTGCTATTTGTGCATCAATTATTGCTCCACAAGATCCTTATAAGGTAACTTCTTCATTTAGTGCTGCACCATCAGTAGAACATATATTAGGAACTGACCAATCGGGCAGAGATGTACTTAGTCGATTGATTTATGCATCACGAGTTTCGTTAATTGTGGGAATAGGTTCAGTAACAATTAGTACTATTATTGGTACAATTCTTGGACTTATGGCTGGGTATTTTGGTGGATGGATTGATATGACATTGATGCGTATTACTGATGTATTTATGGCATTTCCTCAAATCATGATAATACTAGTAGTTGTAGCTATAATTGGACCTACTCTGTGGAATATTATTGCTGTTCTTGGATTTTTGGGATGGCCACCTATAACACGAATAGTAAGAGGAAGCGTTCTGTCTGTAAAAGAAAATGATTATGTAAAAGCTGCTGTTGGCCTTGGATTAGAAACTCCTAGGATTTTGATATTTCATATTTTACCAAATATATTAGCACCTATAATTGTTAATGCTACTTTTGGTGTTGCTTATGCAATTTTACTTGAAGCTGCACTAAGTTTCCTTGGTATGGGAGTTCGCCCCCCTACAGCAAGTTGGGGAAATATGCTTACAGAAGCACAATCTTTGTCAGTTCTCACATCAAAACCTTGGTTGTGGTTACCACCAGGAATTATGATATTTTTAAGCGTTTTGTCAGTGAATTTTATTGGAGATGGATTGCGTGATGCATTTGATCCTAAGAGTGGAAAATAAATTTTATAATTCAAGCGAAAAGAGTGATATTAATAACTCTTTTCGCTTTTGTTTCAGTTTTTATTATTTATATTCTTGCACAAAAGGTAATGCACTACAAAGTTCCTAAGGGGGGAAGAAACTTTGTAGTGCATCAATTATTTTAATTAACGATTATGTTAAAGTTACTTTCTATTGGTATGTTTATATATTAAGGTAGTAAGCTTAAAGTAATCTTAAATATGCTTAGATTAGTAATAAAAGTTTTTTATTAAAAATAAAAAGCTGGTGAAGAAAATAAATTCTTTACACCAGCATAAAAATAGCAGAAATAAATAAAACACCATAGACTAATTGACTAAAATATTTATCTTTTATTTTATAGTGAGCCCAGTTACCTAGGATTCCACCAACAAATAAAAATGGTAGCATATACAAGGTTGTCCTTGTAATTTCTGGAGAAAACATTCCATTAATAATATTCTCTCCTATTATTAGAGTGTTTAGGGTTACCCATATCATACAAAGTGTAGCACGAAATTCATTTTTATTAGGTAATTTTTCAATAGCATATATAATTAGTAGAGGACCACCTGTAGTGAAGGCACCATGTATGCAACCAGCTAAGAAGAGAATAAACCTTAATATATAGGGGTTGATTTTTTTTGAGTGTTTTTTAGGTCTATAGATTGTGAATAAGCCTCTAAGAGAAACGAAGATCATAAATAAAGATAATATCATTATGAGTAAATCTTTTGGTAATTTATTGAAGGCAAGTAGACCTAAAGGCATACCAATTAGCATATAAAATAGAATTGTAAAGTATTGCTTCCAAAGTATATGTTTATAAGAAATAATAACTACATATAATGTTAAAAGTAATCCCATAACAGTAAGGACTGGTTTTGCTATATCTATACCTACTAAAAGAATGGCAAAAGGCATAGCAATAACAGTGCAACCAAATCCAGTAACACCTTCTAAAAAATGTGTGATTAAAACAATAAGACCTAGTAATAAAAGAATAGTAATTGAATTCATATTTTCACCCCTTAACAAGAATTGATTAAAGTTGTTAATTAATTAAATTTATTATACAATAGAATTAGAAAAAAATCTATTGTATAATGATAAGAAAATATAAATTATTGTGAGGTGGAGGATTTATGTCTAATACAAAAGGGGTTAATTCTACAAATTTAAAGAGACAAAATAGAGCTAGTATATTAAGGACTTTAAAAAATTCGGGAAGTATGTCAAGAAAAGATTTAGCAGAAAAGATAAGATTAACTCCAGCAGCAGTCACTATTATTACTAATGAGATGATAGAAGAAAAGATCCTTGTTGAAAAAGGTGTGGAGCAAGGAGAACAAATTAGAGCAGGAAGAAAAAAGATATTAATTGATATAAATGAAAATTATAAATATGTTGTATCTATTGATATAACTAAAGAGACAGTTACTTTAGGTATATATAATATAAAGGGAAAATTAAAGGGTAAAATGAAGATTCAAAATAATAAAGGAGAAGATCCTAACACAATTATTAAAGAAGTTTCTAATAATTGCATGAAATTATTATGGGAAAATAATCTTATAAAAGAACAAATATTAGGAATCGGTGTTAGTATTGTCGGTCTTGTAGATAAAGAGAAAGGTATAAGTAAAAAAGCTTTTGGACTTTGGAAAGAAAAAGTACCTTTAAAAGAATGGTTTGAGGAAAATATAGGAGTACCTGTTGTGGTAGATAATAATGTTAGAACCTTGGCTATGGCGGAGATTGAAATGGGATCAAACAGGCTAATAAATGATTTGTTATTTATTAAATATGGACCAGGTATAGGTTCAGCTCTTATTTTAAACAAGCACATACATTATGGAGGAAAATATTTAGCAGGAGAAATAGGACACATTACTCTTGATGTAAATGGTAAAGAATGTAGATGTGGTAAAAAGGGGTGTCTTGAGACTTTAGCATCTGAAGAAGCAATAGTAGCTAATATTAAAAAGATATTTTCAAAAGAACAAACACCATATTTATATAATTTATGTAAAGAGGATCCAAAAGAACTTACGATAGCAGCCATTGCAAAGAGGTACCCTTTGCAAGATCAAAAGGCTAATACAATTATAAATAAAGCTATTTTTGAATTAGCGCTTGTGATATCTAATGTGATAACTTTTGTTGATATTAATAAAGTAGTGATTTACGGACACTTCTTTAAAAATACTGAGGCTTTTAATGAATTACGAAGACAGCTTTTTAGTTTGAAGAATGATTATCAAGAAAATTGTATTTTAGAAAAAAGCACATTAAATAATGAAGACTATCTTATTGGGTCTTATGTTATTGCTATTAAAGAATTATTTTATGATAAAGGAGGGCTTTAATAATTATTTTATGAAATTATTGACATTGGTTAATTATTGGAATAAAATGATTATAGGTAATTAATTAAAGACTTTAATTAAAAAACGGAGGTATGATTATGAAGTATTTTTTAGATAGTGCGAAGATTGATGAAATTAGGTATGCTTATAAAAATTGGGGTATTGATGGTGTTACAACTAATCCAAAACATATCAAATTAAGTGGAAAACCATTTTTAACTGTTGTAGCTGAACTTGCAGCTGAATTTGAAGGAATTGATTTTCCTATTTCTTTAGAAATTGATCCATATCTTGAAGAAGCAGAAGATATGATTAGGAAAGCTAAAAAAATTGCAGCAATGTCAAAAAACTTTTGTATTAAAGTACCTTGTACTGAACAAGGATTAATAGCAGCTAAAACTTTAACTGAAGAAGGAATTAAGACAAATGTTACATTAGTATTTTCACCATCACAAGCATTACAAGCTGGAAGAATTAAATCAAAATACGTATCACCTTTTGTTGGATGGAAAGAAAATAGCGGAGATGATTGTGAGCAGTATATTAAGGATATTGTGAATATTTACAGAAATTATGATATGCAAACAGAAATAATAGTGGCAGCGATTAGAAATGGTAAGCAAATTGTTGATGCTGCAAAGGCAGGAGCAGATATTGTAACTTGTGGGTTTGGTGTATATAAAGATAGTTTTTATCATCCTTTTACTAATCATGGTTTAGGAGTATTTAGAACTGCATGGGATGAAACAGCAAAAGGCGGTGAATAAGATGAAAAAGGTGGGATTTATTGGACTTGGAATAATGGGCGAGTCTATGTCAGAAAATATAGTGAAAAAAAGTAGTTTAGAGGTGTGGGTATTTGATTTTGTAGATGAAAAAGTAAAACAGTTAGAAAAAATTGGAGCAATTGCAGCTAAATCATCAGAGGAAATTGCAGAAAATTGTGATGTAATTATTACTATGGTTCCTAAAGATGAACATGTAAAAGCGGTATATGATGTTTTATTATCAAAAGTAAGAGAAGGTACAATACTTATTGATATGAGTACAATAACTCCATCAACAAGTGTTTCTATAGCAAAAGAGGCAAAGGAAAAAGGCTGTGTTATGATAGATGCACCTGTTGTTAAAAGTAAACCAGCAGCTATTGAGGGTAAGCTAGGTATTTATGTTGGTGGAGATAGAGAAACTTTTGAAGAAGTAAAACCGATACTCTCTTGTATGGGGAATAATATTATTCATATGGGTGATAATGGAGCGGGTCTTACTATGAAAATATGCCATAATATGCTAGTTGCTGAGATTCAAAATGGTGTTAATGAAATGCTGGTATTAGCAGAAAATTCAGGTTTAAACTTTGATGATGTTATTAAAGCTATTGGGTATGGTGGAGGACAAAATTTCTATTTAGATGGTAAAAAGAATGCAATTAAAGAAGGGAATTTTGCAACGGCTTTCTCAGTGGCAAATATGCATAAAGATATTAATATAGCTGTAAAACAAGCTAAAGAGTTAGGAATAGATTTAAAAGGTGCAAATGTTGTTAAGGAGATTTATCAGAAAGCTATGGATCAAGAGTTAGGTAATGAAGATTTCTCTGCAACTATTAAAGTTGTTAGAGAAGATACGAAATCTTAGCGAAAGAAGGAATAACTATGAAGCAGCATATTGAACTTGGAGTTATCTGTTTAGGTAGAAATACATTTGATGTACAGGCTGCCAAAGATATTTATGAAGATATTATAAAAAAATTAAATAGTTTAGAAGAGGTTACGCTACATTTTATTGAGGATATGGTTATAGAAGTAAAGGATGCTAGAGAAGCTGCATTAAAATTATCAAAGGAAACTTTAGATGGAATAATTGTAATAAGCGGAACTTTTCATCTTGGACATTTGATTTTAGAAATTGATAAAATTATGAAAAAACCTATTTATTTATGGGGTCTAAACGAATTACCTTATAATGGTGGCAAAATTAGATTGAATTCTGTTTGTGGCGTTAATTTGAATGCTTCTAATTTATATAAGTCTGGTAATGAAAATTATTATGTGAATATAGAGGACGAAGTAGATGAAAATTGGATAGATGCAATTAGAATGAAGACTGCAATAGAAGGCGCTAATGTAGCACTTTTAGGTTATCATGCTCATGGATTTTTCAATTTAAATGTTGATGAACTTAAGATGTTCAAAGAAATGGGTGTATTATTCAATCATTATGAGTTAAAAGATGTTTTTTCTGTAGAGATAGAAAAAGATGAGGTTGAGAGTCGGATTGAGCATATTAAATCAATTTTTGATATTTCAAAGATTTCAGACTACCAACTTGAGAAAGTTGCAGAACTAATTGTTAAATTAAAGAAATTTGTAGATGAAAAGAAGATAACAGCTTTAGCTATTAGATGTTGGCCGGAGTTTGCCGATACTTTTGGTATTTCACCTTGTGCGGCTATGTCCATTTTGCAAGAGGAAGATTATATTTTAAGCTGTGAGGGAGATGTTGAAGGAGCTATTTCTATGATAGCACATAAAGCTGTTGCAGGAACTCAGCCGTTTTTAGCAGATTTATCACAAGTTGATTTGGAAAAGGATTTTGCTTTAATGTGGCATTGCGGAGTTGCACCTTGTAATCTTAGAGATGGTATATGTAATGCAAGTTTAGAACCATACTTTGCAGGTGGAAGAGGTGTTACAGCTGATTTTGTTTTAAAGAGTGGAGAAGTTTCTATTCTTAGAATTGATTCAGCTTTAGGTAAATATCGTATTTTCATGGAGAAAGGTGACGCCATTTCTATGGAAAAACTTTTGAAAGGTACTTATGCTAAAGTTAAATTTGAGCATAACATAAAAGATGTTTTAGATAGAGTGATATATTCAGGTGTTGCACATCATGTTTCTATGATTTATGGGGATTACACTGAAACTATAAAAATATTTGCTAGATTGATGGGTTGGGAAGTTATTTAGAAGACACAAGGTACAATGCACAATGCATAATGCACAATTAAGGATGATTTTCTTCGTGCCTCAGAAAATCTTTAATTTAGTAGTCGATTTTGCGTAGCAAAATCATTCTTTAACTGTGAACTGTGAACTGTGCACTAAAAAAACCGGGGGGATTTTTATGGGAGTTACTTATTCTGCTGAAAAACAAAGGAAAGTTGGATTTAAGAATAAAATAGCTTATGGTATTGGAGATTTGTATGGTGGAGGGTCTTTCTTAATAATTGGAATGCTGTATCTCATATTTTTGACTGATGTAGCAAAATTAACGCCTGCTTTAGCAGGACTAGTTATAGCTCTTGGAAAGATTTGGGATGCTGTTTCAGATCCTTTGATGGGATATATTTCAGATCATACTCAGTCTAAAAGAGGAAGAAGAAAGGTATATTTTTTATTAGGTATATTTCCTATATTTATAACTTTCACATTGATATGGATACCTTTTCGATTCTCTTCTCAAGTTACAGCTTTTATATATTATCTAGTTGCTTATTTATTATTTAATACTGTGTTTACAATGGTAATGGTTCCTTACAATACAATAGCAGCTGAAATGACTAATGATTATTCAACACGTTCTTCTATGACAGGTGTGAGAATGGCTTTTTCTCAAATTTCAGCATTAATAGGCGCATTAATCCCTCTAAGAATAGTAGCGGCATTTCCGGATAGCAATAAAGGATATATAGTAATGGCAGCTTGTTTTGGATTGCTTTTTAGTTTGCCTTGGTTATTAGTATATAAAGGAACCTGGGAAAGAAAACATGAAAAAATAGAAGCTATTCAGAAAAAGAATTTTGTAAAAGAGATAAAAGATTTTTATAAAACAATAGGTAAGGCCTTATGTAATCGTTCACTTAAGGTTCATACAGGTATGTATTTATCGGCATATGTACCAATGGATATTTTTAATGCGTTACTTATTTATTACTTTACTTGCTATTTGAAACAGCCAGCAAGTAATAGCTCTCTTTTTTTAGGAGTAGTATTATTAACACAAATAGCATCATTATATTTTGTTACTAAAGAATGTAGTAAACGAGGGAATGCAAAAGCATATCGTTTTCATACAATAGTACTTGCAGTAGGAGTTATTGCCCTAGGTTTTGCAACTCCGAATGCTAGCAATTTAAGAATATATTTTAATGCAATTTTAATTGGTGTAGGATTAGTAGGATGTGTTATGATTCCATACAATATGTTGCCTTTTGTAACAGATGCTGATGAAATTATATCAACAGAAAGAAGAGAAGGGATTTATGCAGGTCTAATGACATTTGTAAGAAAAATATCTCAAGCTGCGGCGATATTCTTAGTTGGAGTTTGTCTTGATTTATTGCAATATGATAGTAATTTAGAAGTGCAATCCCAGTTTACAATATCAGGTATTCGTGTAATGCTTATGACGATACCGATAATAATCGTTTTAATTGGTTTTTTTATATCTTTTAAATATAAAATTAGTCCTAAAAATCATGAAATATTACTTGCTGAGATAGAAAGATTAAAACAAGGCGGAAAAAAATCTGAAGTAGATAAAAAAGTTAAAGATGTCTGTGAAGAGATTACAGGTATTGAATATAAAAAACTTTGGGGTGGAAGCTATGCAAATGAAGATAATTAGAGAGGAAAATAAAATCTCTCTTCAATATAAAGGACGAATAATTTTTGAGCATAAAAAAAATAAGCCGATTATTTCAGTAGGCTATGGCAAAGCCGTTTATAAAATGAAAAGAGGAAGTTTCAAAGTAAGTGAAAAAGAAGTAGAAAAGTTTCTTTTAACAGAAGTTGAAGTTGTTAAAGAAGATTCAGAAGTTATTTTGAAATTTTACGATGAAAGTAATCATAAATTATTAATTAAATTATTTGAAGAAGATGACAGACTTAATATGTCATTTGAAACAAAGGACACTTTTAATAGATTATGGTTAAATATTTCATCTTCTAGTAAAGAACATTTTTACGGGTGTGGAGAGCAATATCTTAAATTTGATTTAAAAGGTGAGAAGGTTAATATATGGGTTTCAGAGCATGTTAGCTTAAGCGGTATTTTGAAAAAGCATTTTAAGAAAAAATTGAAGATTGAGTATAAGCCAGAAGAATTTAAATATGCGAAAAGTTATTATGCACAACCAACTTTTATTTCAAGTGGAAAGTATTTTTGCCATGTTGAAGATGATAGTTTTATGAGATTTGATTTTAGTAAAGATAATGAAGTGGAATTAAATATCTGGAATATACCTAGTAAAATTATAATAGGGATTGAAGAAAATTATTGTGATTTATTAGAGAATATGACGGGATTACTTGGCAGACAACCAAAATTACCTCAGTGGGTTTATGATGGAGTTATTTTAGGTATTCAAGATGGTACAGAAACAGTGCTTGAAAAAATAAATAAAGTAAAAGAAAAAGAGGTACCAATTAGTGGGGTGTGGTGCCAAGATTGGGAAGGACAAAAGATAACATCTTTTGGAAAACAATTAAGATGGAACTGGCAGTGGGATGAGAAGCTTTATCCAAATCTTGATAAAGAAATCAAAAATTTAAAAGATCAGGGAATTCACTTTTTAGGATATATAAATCCTTTCTTAGTTCAAAATGGGGACCTTTATAATATAGCAGATAAAAAAGGATATTTAGTAAAAAATCAAAAGAGAGAAAATTATTTAGTGAAAAGTACAACCTTCTATGCAGGTATGATTGATTTGACTAATCCTGATGCGTATGAATGGATTAAAAATATTATTAAAAAGAATATGATAGAATTTGGGTTGTCAGGTTGGATGGCAGATTTTGGTGAATACTTACCAGCAGATGCTGTAGTTTATAACAATGTACAAGGAGAAAATGTTCATAATATTTGGCCTGTTTTATGGGCAAAAGTAAATAGAGAAGCTATAGAAGAAGAAGGTAAACTGGGAGAAGTATTTTTCTTCACAAGAGCAGGGTATAATGGTACTCAAAAATATTCAACATTAATGTGGACAGGCGACCAGCATGTGGATTGGTCTCGAGATTATGGTCTACCTTGTGTACTTCCGGCACAACTATCTCTTTCTATGTCTGGGTTTGGATTATGCCATAGTGATATTGGAGGATATACAACCCTGCTTAGCATGAAGAGATCCAAAGAATTATTATTAAGATGGATAGAAATGAATGCATTCACACCTGTTATGAGAAGTCACGAAGGAAATAAACCAGAGAGAAATTATCAATTTGATAGTGACGATGAAATACTAGAACATTTGGCAAGAATGGGCAGAGTATATACAGGGTTAGGACCTTATATAAAAGAACTTGTAGAGCTTAATAGTGAAAAAGGAATACCTGCAATAAGACCGCTATTCTTTCATTATTATGATGATGAGAAAACTTTTGATAAGCAATGGGAATATTTATTTGGAAGAGATTTGTTAGTTGCGCCTGTTTATGAAGAAGGAAAAACTACTAGGAAGTTATATTTACCAAAAGATGAGTGGATATATTTATGGTCAGATAAAGAGTATAGTGGCGGTGAAGAAATTATTGTTGAGGCTCTTATTGGATATCCAGCTGTTTTTTATAGAAAAAAATCTGAATTTAATGAATTATTTAAGGGTGTAGGAAACATATAAACGAGGATATATTTTAAAAAAAGTTGTTGATATTTAAACTGTAATTGCACATTGCACATTATTTAAGAATAAGGACTTTGTATAAAAATATAGCTTGTGCATATAAACAATACTTTAAAATATATCCATAAGTGAATGGGGGAATGAAATTTTGAAAATTGAGGATGTGAGGGCGAAAAATCCTGATTTTTTAATAAAGTCTATTAAGGATAGTGAGTTTATATCCTATGGAAAGGTTATTGAAGATATTGACTTTACAGATTATATAAAATATATGAATAAAGTAGAGATTCCTCCTGAAGGAAATGTATACCAGGTTTCAATAATTGATATGGAAAAGTTTAAAGTTACGAAGCTAGTTGAAAGTTGTATTTATGGGGAAATGCCCATTGAAGTAGGTTTTTGTAATGGACATAATAGAGCTTTGAATGGACTTGAATATCATAAAGGTAGCGAAACTATTGTTGCAGTAACAGACTTAGTATTAATGCTTGGTAAAATAAAGGATATTATAAATAATAATTATAATTCAGACAATGTAGAAATGTTTTTTGTACCCAAAGGGATAACCTTAGAATTGTATCAAACTACACTTCATTTTTCACCATGTGAAGTAAATATGGACGGGTTTAAAGCTGTAATAATTTTGCCTAAAGATACAAATTTGCCTTTAGAAGAACAAAAATATATGGATGGTAATAGTGAGTTATTATTTAAAAAAAATAAATGGTTGTTAGTACATAAATCTAATAAAAGACTAATTGAAAAAGGGGCATTTGTTGGAATTAAGGGAGAAAATATTAGTTTGCAATAAGGTAAATATATAATTAAAGCGAAAATGAGAGTTTTACTGTTCTTTCTTTTCGCTTTTTATATTTGTTTAAAAGTTAAATGGACTTGTGAACTTTGGATTTGTATAAATAGTTAAATTAGAAAAAACCTAGATATTTTAATAAAATAAATTATGGAAAAAACGTAATATTCTTTGAATAAGAGAAGTAATTGTAATATAATATAAATTATACAATAACAATTTGATGATAATTTTAATTTTAAAATATTTTTAATTAAATTAAGTAGGATTATCAAAAAGTCATAAGTTAAAAAAATAAATTGGGTTAACGAATAAAAATCACTATTTAGCGATGACAAAATATCTGGGGGGATAAAAATGTTTAAGTTTTTTAACAAAAGTATAGCAAGAAAATTAAGTTTAATAATGGCATTAACTGTATTAATAGTTTTGACAGCGGTTGGAGTATCTATGAATATTAATACTAAAGTAAAGCTGATGGAAGATGTTGAAAAAGAAATCGTTCTAAATTCAAAAGTAATAGTTGCTAATGTGTCTTTGGCTTTAGAAAAAAATGAGACAGTAACAAATCAAATACCAGAAATTATGCAAGAATATAAAATTGGAGAAAAAGGTAAGAATATTTTGTTATCCTCACAAGGGGTATACATATATACAGAAGAGGAAGATAAAATAAATAATGAAAAAGCTACAGATGATATTGTTTTAAAACAATACGTGGAAGCAGCACTTAAAGGAGAAAAAGGAATTAAAGAAGTGACTTATAATGATGTTGATTATTATATAGCATATGAACCAATAAATATTAATGGAGGAGCAGTTTTATCTTTAATAAACAAATCTGAGATGATGAAATCTTTTAGTGGAACAATGGTAAAAGTCATTGGTGTGGGTGTTTTAGGAGCTATGTTGATAATTATCATTAATTATTTTGTAATATCAAAGAGCTTAAAACCAATAAAAATAGTTATTAAGTATGTAGATATTATAGCAGAAGGTGATTTTTCACAAGATATTCCAGAAGTGTTTATTAAGAGAGCAGATGAAATTGGCGAGTTAACTAAAGCTTTTAGTACGATGTCTAGAAAAATAAATAATATAGTAGGCAATATAAATTCAGCTTCTGAAGAAGTAGCTTCTGGATCAAGACGACTATCGGATGCAAGTATAGCTTTATCGGGAGGAGCAACTGAACAAGCAAGTTCAATTGAACAATTAACATCATCTATTGAAGAAATTGGTATACAAACTAAACAAAATGCTCAAAATGTGAAGGAAGCTAAAGAAATTACATTAATAGCTAAAACCAATGCAGCAAAAGGAAATAAACAAATGTATGATATGTTAGAAGCGATGAGTGCAGCTAATGAATCAGCTAAAAACATATCAAAAATAATAAAAGTGATTGATGAAATTTCATTTCAAACTAATATATTGGCACTCAACGCAGCAATAGAAGCTGCAAGAGCTGGAGAAAAAGGAAAAGGGTTTTCAGTAGTAGCAGAGGAAGTAAGAAATCTTTCATTACGTTCAGCTAATGCAGCAAAAGAGATATCAGTCAAAATAGAAGAATCTATTAATAAAATTGAAGAACTATCTAAAATTACAATGGTAACAGCAGAAACTCTTTATGGTATTGTAGATGATATTGATAAATCAGTTAAGTTAGTTGAAAATATTTCAGTGGCTACAAGTGAACAGGCTATTGGTGTTGATCAAGTTAATAAAGGAATTACTGAAGTTTCAGCTGTTATACAAATAAATTCATCAACTTCAGAGGAAGCAGCAGCTGCTAGTGAAGAGTTATCAGGACAAGCTCAAATGTTAAAGGAACTAGTTAGCACTTTTAAATTAAAGAAAGAGATTGAATATTCTTCCCATGAAAAAATAGAAGATATCAACCCAGAGGTTTTAAAAATCCTTGATAAAATAAAGGGAAATAAAGCTATAGTAAAGAGTGATAGTATTGAATTAAGTGATTCAGAGTTTGGAAAATACTAAGAAATAAATTCAATTATTGAGATTAAGTAAAAAAATATTGATTTAAACCTAAGCCCACAATATATTATATTGTGGGCTTAAGTTTTTCTGTAATAGCATTTTCATTAAGCTATCATTATTAGGAAATATTAATTTAGTTTTTGTTACTTTTGTAAATTGATTGTTCAAGCTTTTTATAATATATGCAGTTTTAACTACTACCTGTTTATATTCTCTAATTTATACAACGATTTTTTCCTCTTATTCATCAAATTCATTATCTAAATATTCAATTCCGGATTTTTCACTATCTTTTGAGCATGAAGAAGTATCTGTGCAATTATCAAAAGAATGATCCTTTTGATAATTGCAATCTTCTGGTTGAATAACAACCTCTCTACTACATACTGGGTCTGCATACCAAACTTTGATCACATAACAGGTACAAGGATTCAGTGGGCCGAATAAGAATTGTCCACATTCATCTGTAAAAGTATGTGTAAGTGGTTTCAATAAAGGTTTTTTATTAGAATCTTTTTTTAAAAATAATTTAACTACAGCATTTTTAACAGGTTTTTCATTGTAATCAAGAACTACACCGTGAATTGCACTTCTATATTCTTTGGCAACTTTAATTATTGCTTCAATTTCTTCATTACGTTTAGGTTTAAACTCAAATTTTGTTAATCTTGCCCCCATAATTACCTCCTAAAATATATCTTAATTAAAGTATATTTATAAATATAAGTTTTAATTACACAATTATAAAGTTATATGATCAGTTATATGATGTATAGAACAAGGAATGTAACATATGAATTTTAAAGGAATATATTATATTGAGTATAAAATATCCAAACATAGGAAGTGGTTAAATGGGAAGTATAGTAAAAAACTTAATTGAATATGATGGATTAGCTGATTTTATACCTGAATTCAGTGAAAATATTGCACCAATTAAGGAATTTAATGTTCAAGAGACACTAGATATACCTTCTGCAAAACCTGATATTGAGCAGATTGTTAAGATAAAATCAGAATTAGTCATTACCAATACAAAAGTTATAAAGACTCCCGTTGGAGTTTCACTTGATGAACAAATTTTAACAGGCTGGAAGGTGATTGTAGAAGGAGAATTAAGACAAACGGTACAATATGTAGCGGATGAGACTACTCAACCTGTGCATGGAGCACATTTTGATGTACCTATAAGCATTTTTATTGTGCTTCCTCCAGATTTTAATGAAGAAACATGTGTAAATGTAGAAGGCTATATCGAAGATATTTATGCTGAGATGCTTAATAAAAGGCAAATATTTAAGAATACAACTATTTTGTTAGTTGCACGTATTTTATAAGAAAGGAGAAACAGTATGGATGAAAAAAGACATACTATAAAAACATTAGGAGTTTCAAGTGAACTACCAGAGAATCCTTTATATTTTACAGAAATATCAATTGTGGAAACGTTAAAGATACCTCCAGAAAAACCAGATATAGAGCAAGTGCTAACTATTAATGTTGAACCAGAAATACTATCTATGCGAATTGCAGACACACCATGTGCAGTATCATACGAAGGACATCTTTTAAGTGGAAAAAAGCTAATAATGGAACTAAAGCTTAGAGAAAAGGTAATATATGTAGCAGATGAAACAACTCAACCTGCTCATGCAGCTCACTATGAAGATGTTATGCAAAGTGTATTTGTTGTTGTTCCAAAGCAGATTGACAATATTCCAATAGAGAGACTTTTAAAAGCCGATAGAATCATAGTTTCCCCATATATAGAAGATATATATGCAGAACAAAAGGACAATAGAACTGTATTTAAAAATATAACAATGCTTATTGATGTAACTATTTCATGTTGAAAATATAAAAAGAAAGGAGGATTAGTATGGCTTATCAATCAGTAACATTTCAACCAGGAACATTAATTATACCTATGGACACAATATCTCAAGACAATGGGATGTATCGTGCATATGGTTTGATATTTAAACTTCTTTACAACAATGTAATAAATCCTGGAACTCCAATATATGTTTATTGGGCAATAAATCCTACTAAAACTAATTTTTCAACTGTAGATTTTATAGCCTCTGTTAGAGAATTTGGAACAGCTAATGTTCCAGCAAACTACTCTTATACAGGTGGACCATTTATTATAGAAATAACTCCACAAAATCAAGCATTAGTAGAACAGATTATAAATGATTGGAATTCAGCAGACCCTGATCCACCAGCCGTATTTATACATGAACTTGTTGGTTCGGCAGTTACAGTACAAACAGCAGCAAAACTTATAAGGCCACCTAGAGTTTCTGTTGAGGATAAAAATAATGGTATTGTAACAGAATATTTAGATGTAGCAGGAATACCTGATTACTATACAGTATTTCCTAATAATTATACAATACCACCAGAATGGGATGATAAGGAATCGCCAAGTATACTAACATCAGAACAAATTGATGCAGGAGGATTTTTTGGAAATACTGCAGATTTAAATTGTAGGAAGAGAGCTTATGATATTTTTATATCTCCGCATACAGGTGAAGATGTTTGGACAGATCTAGGAAATACTTTGCCACAACTAGACCAATTTTTACAACTTGGTGGACATTTACACTCTATGTGTGAGTCTATAGTATCAATAGAAAATAATGCTTATTTTTTAACTTCTACTGGAATTAAAGAAGAGAACAAAGGGGAAGATTTCTTTATAAATCAAAGTGAAGCTGAAAATCCACTTCTTCAAGCAGTTGATACTGGTGAAGTTCAAGGGTTGCCTGGAGGAAGTGTACAAACTTGGAACATGGATGAAACAGGGAACAATCCAGTAAATTATCTTCCTGCCACTAAAATATTCTCATATTTTACAGAAACTAAAGATGATGTAACTACACAATATGATTTTATGATAGGTGGACCTTATCAGGGAAGTACCTATTCTCCTAATAACCCAGGTGCAGGTGCTATAGTATATGAAGGTGGACATAGCTATGATTCGAAGGTACCATATACTGATAAGATGTCAAATTTATATTACAAATTCGTATTAAATTCAATATTTTTGTCAGTTACAAAACCTTTATTAGATTTAAGCTTTACACCTAATGCAATTACTGCTGGTTCTACTAATAATTATGACTTCACAGTTAAAAATATAGGTGGAGGAGAAGCAATAAATAGTAATATATCTGTTACCTTACTTCCAAATATGAATCCAAGTAATTATAGTACTCCGCCAACTAGTATTACAGGAACATTACCTACAGGATTTACTTTAACTTGGAGTGGTATTACATTAGATGCAGGAGAAGAAATAACATTTGATGTGCTAAATTATACTGCGCCTGGAAGTCCAGGAGACTATCCAATAGGTTTTACAGCAACTTATGGAGACGATTTTTTCTCAACGCCTCAAAATCCTTTGACTTTAAATACATGTACATCACTAGTAGTTATACCTTCTGATTCACCATTTTTACTAGTTGATAAACAAGTTGATGGAAATCTTCAAACAAGTATAGAAGAAGGAGGAACAGTAACATTCACCTATACTGTTACAAATGTGGGAGATCAGCCGGCATATGATATAGAACTTGTAGATCCAAATTTATTTGACTTTTTCACATTTACAATATTAGATGTAACACCGACAGCATCTTTCATTGATACTATTAATAAGAAGATAATATTTCCAAGTGGGTTACTTGGTTTAGTTATACCAGCAGCACCAGGACCAGGGAATGTCCTTACAATAACCGTTAATGCTACACACAATGCAGCCGTACCGCCTACCCAAATCATAAATAACGCAACTGTTAATTATGTAAACAATTTTGATCCTCAGCAACCACTCCAATTAACATCTCCAGAAAGTAACGGAGCAACAACTAATATAGTAGTACCAGATATAGAGGCTTTAAAAAGTGTTGATAAATTAGATGCAGCAATAGGAGATATATTAACTTACACAATAGAGATAACAAATCCAGGTAACACTGTCATAAACAGTGTTACAGTTGCAGATACTATACCAGCTGGAACGAGTTATGTAACAAATTCACTTAATGTAGCTGCAAATATTCCAATTATAACTACGGTGATACAAACAAGTCCACAAATTCAAGTTCAGGTAGATGGAAATTTAAATCCAATATCTACAGATCCAGATGTGCAGACAGATAGAATAACTATAACATTCCAAGTTAGAGTAAATTCAATAGTATCAAATCCTGTTACAAATACAGCAACAGTTGATTATATATATGAAATAGGACCACAAGAGACTGGAACTGAAACTGAGGATAGTAATACTGTAGAGACAAATATAGCTTCTATAATTGTTACCAAGAGTGTACCACAAGCTGTACAATTAGGAGAAAATCTAGTTTATACAATAGCAATAAATAATAATGGAGAAGTACCATTACAGAATGTGGTAATTAATGATACTATACCGAATGAAACTAGTTTTGTAAGTGCAACGGCAAATGGAGCTAATATAATAGCACAAATAATAAACAATAAGGATATAACCTTAGTATTAGATTTAATACTAGTAAATAGTACAGTTACTATTGATATTACAGTTAGTGTGAATATTTTACCACCTGATCCATATGAAATAGATAATATTGCAATTGTAACATTTACAGTTGATCAGGAAGAAAAACCATCTGTACCTAGTAATGAAGTAATTACAATTGTGGGAGATGGATCAATACTTGTAGATAAAGGTACTGAGGGCGATATATCAAATACAAGGGTAGGAGATACAGTAACTTATAGTATAGTTGTAACCAATACTGGTAATACTCAGGTGACACTTACTACACTTACAGATGTTATACAACAGGCTGCAAATACAAGTTTCCAAGATAACTTTACTATAGGAGGAGTTCCACTAGTTCCTCAACCAGTTAGTTTGAACAATGTGGATTTAACTACAGCATCACCTTTAAATATATTAGATCCACAAGAATCCACAATAATAACCTATGATGTAAGAATTGACTCTCTTCCTCAAGATGAAAAGATAGATGATACAGTTACAATAGATTTTGATTATCAAATAGGTCAAGAGAGAAGAACAGGTGAAGGGGAAGATTCATATATAGTAGATATACAGACACCGGATATAGATGCACTAAAAAGTGTTGATAGGATAAATGCAGTAGTTGGAGATAGATTAACTTATATAGTAGAAATTACAAATCCAGGAACAGTAAATATAGACAGTGTACTCTTTACGGATACAATACCAACCGGAACAAGTTATGTAACAAATTCACTTAATGTAACTGCAAACATTCCAATAGTAACAAATATAATACAGACAACTCCACAAATAATAGTTAGGGTAAATGGGCAATTAAAACCTATAACAGATACTATAATTATAGAGTTCCAAGTACAAGTAGATTCAATAGTATCAAATCCTATACAAAATGTAGGAACAGTTGATTTTGATTATACACTAAATCCAGGTGGACCTATTATTACAGAAACAGAAGATACTAATATTGTAGAAACAAATATAGCTTCTGTAATAGTAACAAAAGTAGGGCCTCAATTTGTAGAGCTAGGTGAAAACTTTGTTTATACAATAAGTGTAGAAAATGACGGGATTGTTCCACTACAAAATGTAGTAGTACAAGACATTATACCAAATGAAACTAGCTTTGTAAGTGCAACAGCAATTGGAGGAAATATAGTTTCTCAAACAGTAATTGGTAAAGAAATAACATTGGTTATAGATTCAATATTACCAGGAAATACAGTTGATATAGATATAACAGTTTTTGTAGACGCATTACCACCTGAACCATATGAAATAGATAATAGTGCAAATGTAATATTAACAGTTGAGGGAGAAGAAAAACCACCTGTACCAAGCAATGAAGTAACATCAATTGTTCAAGAAGGTGAAATAAGTGTAACTAAAGGAACTCTTGGAAATATCCAATATGCAAAGGTAGGAGACACAGTAACTTATACAGTAGATATAGTTAATATTGGTAATATACCTGTCACACTTACTACACTTACGGATGTTATACAACAAGCGGCAAATACAAGTTTCCAAGACGATTTTAGAATAGATGGAATACTAGTTTTTCCTCAACCATTAAACTTGAATAATGTAGTATTAAATAAAATATTACAACCACAAACATCTACTAGCATCACTTATAATATAAGGATTGAATCATTACCACAAGGTAAAATAATAGATAATACAGTTACAATAGATTTTGAGTATCAAATTGGGCAACAAAGAAAAACAGGAGAAAGGGAAGATTCCTTTACACTAAATGTTGAAGAAATAGAAGTTAATTTGATAAAAGAAGTGGATAAAGATTTTGCAGAGCCAGGAGAGGAATTGACATATACTTTTACCATTGAAAATCAAAGTAGTATTCCTATAACGGATGTGTATTTATATGATCCACTACCTCCAAACACAACATTTATTGAAGGCTCATTTTCACTTAACCCTGGTGAGAATCCTACTATATTCCCTGGGGCATTTATAGGAACTATTTTAAGCAATAGTCAAGTTGTAGCTAGTTTTAGGGTGAGGGTAGATCCTGATTTGACAAGTGCTGTAAATATACCAAATGAGGGATCAGTAACTTATAACTTTAAATTAAATCCAAATGAACCAGGTCCAGGACAACCAGGAGGCCCAGAGAATAGTAATGTGGTGCATACCCAAGTAGAAATCGCAGAAATTGCATTAATGAAATCTGTATCAGATGAGTTTGCTGAAGTAGGAGATATTATAACTTATACAGTAACTGTAGAAAATACAGGAACAGTTGATGCACATGATGTTGAAGTAATAGATATACTTTCTTCTGATTTGCAATTTGTACCAGGAACATTGGTGATTACACCACAACAACCTGGGGATACTGTAACAGGAACAAACCCAAGTTATGTGAAAATAAGTATTGTTAGAGCAAATCCTAATGTTGCTACTATTCAATTTGATGCAGAAGTAATTAATAGACCATTATCAGGTAATATAGCTAATATAGCTCATGGAAACTTTAAGTATAGTTTAGATCCACAACAACCACCTAATTTAAGCAAAACAGATATACCAAGCAATGAAGTAACTACTACTATTGAACAAATAGAGGTGGAACTTCTCAAAACAGCAAATAATACTTTTGTGGAAGTAGGACAGAATCTAACTTATACAGTTCAAATAACCAATAAATCAACGGTACCTGTTGATATTAAATTTACAGATACTTTGCCAGTAGTAACGGAGTATGTAACTGGAAGCTTTAATTTGATAAGTGGAGCAGCTACTGTCACCAATAATACTTTACCAAATGCTATGCTGATAGATGTAGATATAGATGATATGGCACCACAATCTTCAGTGATATTTAGTTATAAGGTTAAAGTTTTAACGTTGCCACTTCCACCATTGCCATATGAAATAACCAATGCAGCTAAGGCAGTGCCTTTCTATAGTTTATATCCAGGTGGACCAATAAGAGAAGGGGATCCAGTTGAAGATGAGGTAACTACAGAAGTAAAACTAATAAAAATAGATGTAATAAAAGCAGTAGATGAAGCAGTTGCTACTATAGGAGATATATTACACTATACAGTTACTATTATAAATAATGGAAATACAATTGCTGAGAATGTTGTGTTTAGTGATAATGTTCCTGATGGAACAGAATTTGTAGAAGGAAGCTTAACAGTAGATGGAGTTACAGTAGATTCTAGTCCAGAAACTGGAGTAGATATTGGTAGCATATTACCTGGTGAAATAGTGATTATCAAATTTAATGTAGAAGTTGTGGCTATACCAGAACCACCTAATGAGCCAAAAGTTGAGAATATTGCATTAGTAACCTTTGATGTTGAATTAGATGGTGTGTTACAACCTAGAGATCCTGCTTTGAGTAATCCAGTAGAAACAGAATTATTAAGAGTAGGATTAGAAGCTATAAAAACAGTAGATAAAGAAAGTGCTAATGTTGGAGATATTTTAACTTATACAGTAGTTGTAACAAATACTGGAGACGTTACTATAGATAATGTTATATTCTCAGATATAATTCCTGAGGGTACGATACTTGTAGGTAATCAACCAGTACAAAATGTAAATCTAGGAAGTATAGAACCAGGAGAATCGAAGACAGTAATTTTCCAAGTTAAGATAATAGCTAAAATATGTCCTCCTAAGTTAATAAATAAAGCAACAATAAATGGTAGTTTTATAATTGAAACTAGTAGAAGGATAAATATAGAAAGCAATGAAGCAATAACTTATGTAGATGTGAGGATGTTTAAACAGTTTAGTGTAGATGAAAATCTAACTATACCAAGTCAAAAACCAGATATGGAGGATATATTAGAAGTAATTGTAGATGTTGAAATAACTTATACAAATGTTATAAAAACTTCAGTTGTGAAATCCTATGAAGGACAGATATTGACAGGTTGGAAACTAATTGTAGAGGGGAAATTGAAACAGAAGATAGTATATATTGCTGATGAACCTACACAGTCTGTGCACGCAGCCGAGTTTGATGTACCTTTCAGTACTTTTATTGTACTACCAGAGAATTATATGAAATGTATGAAACTTAAGGTAGAAGGTAAAATAGAAGACGTATTTATAAGAAAAATAGATGAAAGAAGGATATTTAAAAATGTGACGTTATTTTTAGAAGCAAGAAAAGGTTGTTAAAATTAAATGGGGTGGGTAAGAGACACCCCATTTAATTAAATTTTTAAGGTAATTGATTTCATGAGTACCTTTAATAAATTATTTTATGACATACAACATGTTGCATCTAAGAATAATACTACATTTTTGAAAAGGGTTCTTTTATCAATTAGTTGAATATATATGTCTTCAATGTAGGGTACTACATTTACTATACAGTCTTCACTGAATTCTTCTGGAAGAACTATATATGTGCTAAATGGCACTTTGAAATGAGCAGCATGAACTGATTGAGTCGCTTCATCTGCTACATATTCAATTTTTTGAACTAATTCACCTTCAATTATTAGTTTCCACCCAGTTAAAATTTGACCTTCAGCAGAAATAGATACGGGAGTTTTTACTAGTGTTTTATCTGTAATTATAACTTCTGCAATAACTCTTACAATTTGTTCAACATCTGGTTTAACACTAGGGATAACTAAGTTTTCTTGAACAGTTAATTGTTTGAAACATTTAGGGTTTTCAGGAAAAATATCAGCTATACCAGAGTATTCTATTAATCCTTTTATTATACTTCCCATTATAAACCTCCTTGCATTAAATTATTTGTTTAAAAAATGGTAATTGTTTATGGTGCTGGAACTGGAATAGTTAAACTGTTACTATCATTTGTTGTAGTATCAGGTGAACATGGTTTGTATTCATATTCTGTACTAGCTTGATTATCAACCGTTTCTGCTGCAACTCCATTTACTGTAACACTATAGGTTACTGTAACAGTTGTGCAAGCAGGAATATCCCCAATATTTATAGGCTCAGAAAATATATTTATAGTTCCACTTCCAGGGACAGGAGCACCATCCACTTCTAAATCAAGGTTATAAGCTACTGAGGCAGTAGTGGTAAGGGTATCGCTAAACATGACATTTCTTGCATCTATCTGTCCTGTATTTTCAATTTCAACTGTGTAGGAAATTGTTCTGGAATCTTCTGTACCAGATTTGGTTAAAGTAAGTGCTGCTTCTCCACTACAATTAGATACTACATTAATTAAAAGAGTGATATTTTTAAATATTGTTCTTTTGTCTAATTGTTCACCGTAAATATCTTCTATATAAGGAGTAACAATTAATTTACCTTGTAACAATAAGGTTTCGATTGGCACATCGGTACCTTTATAATTAATAGTTTTAGGAACAACTATCCAAATACTATTAACTATATTTTCAAAGTGAGCAGCGTGAACTGATTGAGTAGGTTCATTAGCTATATATTTTACCTTTTGTCTGAGATTTAGTTCAATACTTAGCTTCCTACCAGTAAGATGTTGCCCTTCTTTTGATGTACCTTCTGGTGTTTTGATGATTCTAAGAGATACTATTTTAGCATCTACCATAACAGAAAGAAGTTCTTCTATATCAGGTTTTACAGTAGGAAGAATAACAGTTTCTGGTATGGCTACTTCTGTAAAGTATGAATTACCACAAAGCTTTGGTAGAGAAGGGGATATACCTATTCCTTCAACACCTTGACGTACTACATTAGCCATATACGGCACCTCCTTAAATAATATTTAATATACTGCATGAAGAAGTAGTGTTACATTTTTGAAAATATTTCTTTTATCTGTTTGTTTAACAAAGATATCTTCTATATAAGGTATAATTGTTACAACTGTTCCATCTTCAAAATCTTCAGGAAGTACAATAAATGTACTAAAAGGTACTTTGAAATGTGCGGCGTGAACAGGTTGTGTTGCTTCATCTGCAACGTACTCGATTTTTTGATTAAGAATACCCTCAATAATGATTTTGCGGCCAGTTAATATTTGTCCCTCAAGAGCAGTTCCACGAGGCGTTTTAATGATTTTTGTGCTTGTTATTATTGCTTCTGCCATAACCCTTACAATTTGTTCTATGTCTGGTTTAGCAGAAGGAATAACTAAGTTTTCTTCAACAGTTAGTTGTTTGAAAGCAGTCATGTCCAGAGGAAGTTGAGAATACTCAACAATACCTACGTACTCAATCAAGTGTTTAACAATACTTGCCATAAAAACCTCCTAAAATATTTCTAAAGATAATAATTTATTAAGTCACTATAAATAAGTATTGTTATATGTAATCTAATATGACTTTTTTTGAAAGAAATTAAAAAGTACAAGCTAGTTTTTTATACTAATAAATTCCATAGTTATTGAATATATTGTACGAGAATGACTATTTTGTGGGGAGATATATATATGAATATGAAGAATTCAAAGAAAAACGTGCATTATAATAAATTTGGGAATAAAAAAAGACTGTTGTTTAAGCAGTTTGTTTGTGAAGAAAAACTTGAAATTCCAAGCCAAAAACCTGATGTAGAGGAAATAATATCAGTTATAGTTAATCCTGAAATTGTGTCATTAAGAGTAATTAATACACCTAAAGGAACATCTTATGAAGGACAATATTTATCAGGAAAAAAAGTTTCTATTGAAATAAAATTAATGCAGAAAATAATGTATATTTCAAAAGAAGTTGACCAGTCTGTTCATGTTGTAGAAAATGAATGTTATAAGAGTACATATATTGTGATTTCTGACTTAATATATGGTAGTAAAGTGGAGGATTTAATAAAACTTGAATATATTACACCAAAAATTACTTTAGAAGGGGTATTTACTGAAAAAATTGATGATAGAACTATATATAAGAATATAACATTGTTTATTGAACTAAAAATATGTACTGCATACGTATTATGTTATTCTGAGGATTATAATTGTACTAAAAGTAAACTATATTTATCTTGTGATGATGGAACTAATAAGAAGCAAATTGCTAACTTTGATAACTGTAAAATATATAAACCTAAATGGTCTTCATGTGGGAAAAAAATTGCATATATTTGTTATCGTAAGCATACTAGTTTTTTGTGTGTATCTGATATTTATACTAAAAAAGTAAAAAAAATAACAGAACCATATATATTTAATAGAATTACTAGTTTTTCTTGGGGAGGTAATGCAAGAAAAATTTATTTTTCATCATATTTAAAAGAGAAAAAGGAGATTTTTTCTGTAGATATTAATACCTACGAATGGAAGCAGCTAACATATAGTAATAGAGACTGTAATAATTTTAAGGTTAGATCATCACCAGATAGCAAAACGGTTGCATACTTTAAAAAAATACATGATAATACGGATATATATACAATGAATTCAAATGGACTTGAAACAAAAAAAATAACATCATCAGGAAATGTGAAAGATTTCTGCTGGGGAAATAATAATAAAGATATTGCGTATGTTTCTTTAAAAGATTATGGAGACAGAGAGTATGGAATATCTGCTTCCTTAAAATGTAAAGAGAAAGGGGATGAAATTTATATTATTGATATAGTAAGTTTTAATAGAATAGATTTGGATATTTGTGATGAAAATTTAATGATAAGAAATATAAAATTTTCTCCTAATAATAGATATATAGCTTTTATAGGAGCAAAAGAAAGATATCAAAATATATATATTTATAATTTGGTTAAACATATATTCATTAGTACTAATAATGATTTCAATATAAAAATAGCTGATTTTGATTGGAATAGTGAATCTACAAAGTTGTATTTTTCATGTAATAAATTAGATTATTATAATATATTTGAATTTACAATTTTTGACGAATCCGTAAAACAAATCTCTAACACTTTT
This sequence comes from Clostridium sp. DL1XJH146, assembly GCF_054819755.1. Taxonomy (NCBI): domain Bacteria; kingdom Bacillati; phylum Bacillota; class Clostridia; order Eubacteriales; family Clostridiaceae; genus Clostridium; species Clostridium sp. DL1XJH146. The sequence goes on along the minus strand of NZ_JBTVVN010000003.1, from coordinate 25,173 downwards.
GCAAATAATATTAAGATTAGCTATAGAACTAGAATAATATAAAAATAGGATATATTGGGGGGTATCAGATATGGGGGTTGTAAGAAATTTTATTGATATAGTAGGGATAACTCCAGAAAATGAACTGCCAAAAAAAGTGTTAGGACAAGTAGTTCAAACAGCTGAGGCAGAAATAATTTTAATTGAAGATAATATAAACATAAAGAGCATATATCAAATTGTTATTGACGTTGAAATAGAATCTCATAGAGTTATAAATTCACCAATGAGTAGAATAATAGTAGTAGACTCACAAAAGAAAATAAAGATTTTATACTATGATGATAGTGATAGAGTTAGAGCTTTAGAGGTTAAACGACCATATAATTTTTTTATAGATGTGGAGGATAAAAAAAATGAAATTGATAGTATAAATATTCACATTGTAGATGCATATTTTAAATTAATCGATAAGAAGCAATTATATTGTAATATTGTGTATATTATTAACGTAATTTATCATGAATACGAAAAAGGTAAATTTAGGAATAACATTGAGCCAAATATCTCAGTATATTCAGAAGAAGAAAACTATGGAAGTGAGAATGAATTTCATCACTATGAAGAGTACATTGCATTAGCAAATAGCCATGAGATACACGAAGAAAATATTAGTAAATCAATAGAGTTATATAATAGTGTTAAAGAAGTGAGCATTAAAGAAAACATAGAATTAATTGACATTGATTCTGAGTACTTATAAGGAGGATACTATTGTGAAGATTTGTATTGATGGATTAGGGATAACTCACCTAAAGACAACAGGTATGGGAGTATATACTTATGAATTATTAAATGGATTATTTACTATTTATCCTCAACCTACTTACCATTTATTATGGGATGATTCGGATTTAAGACTTAAGGATTACAAAAATATCAAAGTTTCATATTTGGATTTAAAGATAAATAGAAAAGAAAATAATTTAGAAAGTATTGAAAAATATATTTTGAATAATAAAGTAAATATATATCATTGTCCTAATAATGGATTTAGTATCCCTAAAAAAAAGCATTGTCATTATGTCACAACGGTACATGATGTACTACCATTAATAAATAGTAGTTATGTTGACAATAAATATTTGAAGAAGTTTAATGAAGTTTTTGAAAATGCAATAGATCAATCAGATAAAATTATTACTGTTTCTGAGTCAATAAAGGAAATTATTAGGAATAATTTTAATATGCCAGAAAAAAAGATAGAAGTTATTTATCCAGGATGTCCAGAGTTGTTTAAAAAGAAGGATGAAGAAAGCTGTAAAAATATTTTAAAAAGTAAATATAAAATTGAAGGAGATTATATACTTTACGTGGGAAGTATACATAAAAGAAAAAATTTAGAGCAGTTAATTTATGCTTATAAAGATATTAATAGATACAGTAATAGTAATTTGAAATTGATTTTGATTGGTGATTATAGAGGTAAGAGAAGAGAATATTATTTAGAACTTATGAGATTAGTAGAAAAATTTGATTTAGTTGATTCTATTATTTTTGTAGGAAGTGTAGATTATAATGATATGCCTTACTTTTATAGTAAAGCTAAATGTGTAGTTAATTTATCTAATTATGAAGGTTTTCCACTGTCTACAGTAGAAGCTATGGCATGTGAAGCACCAGTTATATGTAATAAACAAACTTTTTTTAGAGAAATTCTTGATGATGCGGGTATTTGTGTAGATGCTAATTATAAGAAAGATATTGTACAAGGTATACTTGAAATTATATACAATAATCATAATAGGCAAGAAACAATAAGCAAACAAAGCAAGCAAGTTAATAAATTCAAAGGGGATAAAAATATAAAAAAAACTATACGTGTATATGAATCATTTTATTGAATACTTAATTAGGAATTTCGGATATTGATGGAATTATTGTTGATGAATAAGTAGATGAGAATGTTGAGAGTAGTTTAAACGAATTAAATATTGAATTGATTTAAGGATTTAGTAGCTACTCGGGCTTATTCTTTATTGCAAATTGATCTGTTTTCCCCATAGTATAAGCAAGTTTGAAATTTAAGGCGACGACAGGCATCCGTTTTTGGTAGTATAAAAGATACTTTACGTTTTAATGTACCACATGAATGGTTACAACATGAATTATCATCATATGAGTTGCAATGTTTGTGTAATATAGTAGTGAAAGTTTTGAATTCAATTATTTTGCCACAATCATCACATAAAATGACACCAATAGAAATTTCTTTATTATAACAAACATTTTTTAAAGTAACTCTAATGTTTAAAAATCTATTCATACATTTATTTAAATTTATTTTATACCTGATTTTAAGCTTTTTATTATAGAAGAACCTTTCTCAAGAAGTTGTCTTAAAATATCTGCAATTTGAGCTAAAAGATAATGATTTTTCATAGCATTATAATTTAATGAGCAAGCATGTTCTATGTCATATCTTATATTTTTTCTTTATTTTTGATGCTAACCGGTTTAATGCTTTTATTTCACAATCTTGTTTGTCATAATGGTTATTTCCATTTTATCCATTTTTTTATAAATATTGAAGAGCTAAGTAATATTAATATAGATGTTCAAATTATAAGGAAAAAAGTAATTGTTACATCAAGGTCAGGCGGTGTTGATGCAGTTACACTAATAGATAATAATGAGGGCAAAAGATTAACAGGAAGAAAGCTTATTATTTAGGGTATCTTGAGATAAAATTATATATATACTGCAGCTAAAAAAGTACAATATCAACATGCTGCTCATTTTGATATTCCATTTTCAGTATTTATAGTAGTTCCTGAAAATACTCCGATAAATAGGAAATTTAAAATTGAACCTTGTATAGAAGATGTATATGTTTGTACTATTAATCCTAGACAAATATTTAAGAATGTTACAATGTTTATTAAAGCAACAGAATTGTCCATTCCAGAAATGTTAACTATTCCATGTGAAAAGCCTTGTATTGAAAGTATTGATAAAGTATTTATAGGTGTTAAAAATTTTTTTATTTTAATAAAATACAAGCTAGAACATTAATAAAGTTACTTTGGGTATCAACTAAAAGTACTCTGTAATGTGCTAGCTTTAAATTTAATATTATAAGAATTTTTTATATTTCCACATTATTACGGTAAAATTATTGAGTAATAATGACTAGATATTAAGAAATGAAAATGTTATCATAAAGTCAGATGAAATAATAAAAACAAATAACAAACAAGTTAAAAGTAATTAAAACCAATATTGGAAGTGATTAAAATTACTAGTAAAAAAGCTGTTAAAGAAAAATTATTGAATATTTTAATTGACAGTCAAACCCCGTTAACGGTAAAAAATTTGGCTAAAATGGTTGGCAAATCAGACAAAACTATTAGATGCTACTTGAATCAAATTCAAGAAGAACTGCAGAAACTTGATATTATTCTAGTAAAAAAACCTAATGTAGGCGTCTACATTAATCTAGATGAAGAAAACAAGGAAAAACTAAAAAATGAACTGTATTCAGCTGAAGAAATTTTTAAAAACTATAGTCCAGAGTATAGAAGAAATTATATTTTAAGAACATTGTTTGAAAACAAATTTAGTTATACAATCCAACTTTTTGCAGAGGAATTATATTGTAGTCCCACTACTATTGCTAATGATTTAACCTTTATCCAAAAATGGATAGAAGGAAGAGGGTTAACTTTAGTTAGGAAACAAAATCAAGGGTTATGGATAGAAGGTAGTGAAAAAGATTATAGATGTGCAATGATGGATTTAATTCAAGAAAAGTGTTTAATAAACATTAATGAAGAAATAGAAGAAAGAGAGAATATTGATTATAGAATAGATTTCATCAATTATAAAAAAATAAAACATTTGATTCCTGATATAGATCTTTTGAAAATACAAGGGGTAATCCAAATAGCCGAAAGTAAATTAGGATATTATTTCACAGACCAAGCGTTTTTAAATCTAATTACTCATATAGCAATTGCTATATCAAGAGTTAAGAATGATAATGAAATTTTGATGGAAAAAGAATTCTATAAAGGATTAAAGGAAAAATATGAGTTTCAAATATCAAAATGGTTATTAAATGAATTGAGTGAAGAATTTAAAGTTGAATTTCCTGAAAGTGAAATAGCATATATTACTTTGCATATGCTAGGAGCAAAAATCCAACAAGATGAAAATATAAGTGTAAATGAGTTATTTCCAGATGTTGAAGATGAAATATATGTTGAAATAGCTAGTGAAATTATTCAGTTAGTTGGTAGTATTTTAAATGTTGATTTTTCTGAAGATGAAATTTTATTTAATTCCCTTATTTTACACTTAAGGCCTACTGTTGTAAGACTCCAAAATGGTCTTAGACTTAGAAATCCTATTATAGAAAAGATTAAAAGTGAAATCACAAGTATATTTGGTGCAGTATGGGCTTGTAGCAGTATTTTCGAAAAACATTTAGGTGTTTTGATAAATGAGGATGAAATAGGATATATTTCTATACACATAGCTAGTGCATATGAAAGAATAAAAAATAAGTTAAAAACAATTATAGTTTGTTCAAGTGGTGTTGGTACTTCACAATTGTTAAGAACCAAGTTACAAAATAGGTTTACTGAATTAAATATTATTCATTGTATTCCTTATCATTATTTAAGTGAGAAATTGATTGAAGACAGTGATTTAATTATATCTACAATTCCAAATATTAAAAATATATCAAAAATGGTTAATGTTAGTGCTATTTTAACAGATTATGATGTTATTAAAATAAAGAATAAAATAAATAGAGTGAGCAAGGACCGTATTAGTGAAAGCTGTGAAAATTACAATGAGAATAATGATAAATATATTAATGGTATTAGTGATAGTAGTCCAGGCGATATTTTTGATGAAAATTTTATTTTCTTGGAAGAAGACTCCAATAATTTTGAAGATATAGTATATAAGTATGGACAAATAATGGTGGAAAATGGCTATGCAAAAGATGGTTTTTCAGAAAATATTATTAAGAGAGAAATGATAGAATCAACAGTAATAGGAAGAGGCGTTGCTATACCTCATGCCATAGAGGAATTTGTGGCACAATCAAAGATATGTATTGTTAGGCCAAAAGAAGCAGTTGAATGGAAGGGTTCTCAGCTTAATTTAATTTTAATACTTTGTTTGAAATTTGGAGTTGTAGATATAACTAGAAGGTTTTTTAAAAACTTCTACTCAATATTAAGTAATGAAGATTTAATAGATAAAATTATTAAATCTAGGGACAAACAGGAAATTATAGAGATATTTAAAAATGGAGGACATAAAAATGGATAAACTTATAAGTAAGGATTTAATTATGATGGATATTGAAGCTTCATGCAAAGATGAAGCAATTGAAATACTTGCAGAAAATATGAATAAACAAGGTAAACTAAATTGTTTAGAAGAATTTTTGGCACAAGTACACGAAAGAGAAGCTATGTTTCCAACTTCTGTAGGATATGATTTCTGTATACCACACGGAAAATGCGAAGCTGTAAAATCAGCAGCAGTAGGTTTTGCTAGACTTAAGCATCCTGTTAAATGGAGCGATGAAGAAGAGGGTAAATATATTTTCCTCATTGCTGTTTCTGATAAACAAGCTGGTGATGAGCATTTGAAAATTTTAGCGCAATTGTCTAGAAGTATTATGAGAGAAGAATTTAGAGATGGAATTAAGAATGCAAACACTATAGATGAGATTAATTCTTTGTTATGTTTTTAAGGTAGATATTTAAATTAAGTACTTAGATTAGGTGCACCTAATTTAATAATAAAAAGTTAAATTATTTTATTTTATTACTATACTAAATTTATTAAACGGAGGTATTATTAATGGATGATTTAAAAAATATATTTAAAAATTCAAGACAGCATCTTATGACAGGTGTTTCTTACATGATTCCCTTTGTAGTAGCGGGTGGTATATTATTGGCATTATCTGTGTTACTAACAGGACAAGCTGGAGTTCCAGAAGAAGGTATGTTAAATGATTTGTTCTTTATTGGGGTAGCTGGTTTCACATTAATGATTCCTATTCTTGCGGCATTTATTGCTTTTTCTATAGCAGATAGATCGGGTATTGCACCGGCAGCTATAGCAGCATATGTTGGTAATGAAATGGGAGCAGGATTCTTTGGTGCTATTTTTGCTGGATTTATTGCAGGTATAGTTGTATACTATCTTAAAAAGATAAAGGTTCCTAATACATTTAGATCGATTATGCCTATATTTGTTATTCCAATCATAGGTACTTTTATAACAGCAGGTTTAATGAAATGGGTTATTGGAGCTCCAATAGCAGGGATTACAACAGGATTAACTGCTTGGCTTCAAGGTTTGCAAGGTGGAAGTATAGTTGTTTTAGCAATTATTATGGGATTAATGAATGCATTTGATATGGGTGGCCCAGTTAATAAAGTTGCATACGCATTTACTATCATGGCAGTTTCTGAAGGATTATATGCGATAGCAGGTATCAACGCTGTATGTGTTGCTACTCCTCCAATAGGAATGGGTATTGCTACACTATTAGCTTCTAAAAAGTATACTGCTGAAGAAAAAGAAGCTGGTAAAGCAGCTATTCTTATGGGGTGTATAGGTATTACAGAAGGAGCAATTCCTTTTGCAGCTGCTGACCCACTTAGAGTTATACCTTCACTTATGGTTGGTGCAGCATGTGGTGGTGCTACTGCAGCTTTACTAGGAGTACAAAATATGGTTGCTTGGGGTGGATTAATAGTTCTTCCTGCAGTAACTGGTGGATTGAAATATACACTAGCAATTATAGTTGGTTCAGTTGTTACAGCTTTAATGGTTAATTTACTTAAAAAAACGGTTCCACAAAAGCTTGAAAATGAGATTACAGAAGAGGATAATGAAGTTAAACTAGATTTTGAATAATAATAGTATAAATTATATAGGAGGCAATTTTAATGAAGATAGTAGCGGTTACAGCGTGTCCATCAGGAGTAGCTCACACATATATGTCTGCTGAAGCCCTTGAAAGAGCTGCAAAATTAAGAGGCTTTGAAGTGAAAGTTGAGACGCAAGGATCAATTGGCATTGAAAACAAGCTTACAGCAGAAGATGTTAAATCAGCAGATATTGTAGTGTTAACAAAAGATATCGGTATAAAAGAGACTGAGAGATTTGCCGGTAAACCTATAGTAAAAGTAGGCGTTAGTGATTTAGTAAAAAAAGCTGACCAGATTGTTGAAAAGATTGAAGCTCACTTGAAAAATAAAAAATAGTAAATATAATTAAAAGTAATAGAGCATCTGACAGTTTGGATGCTCTATTACTTTTAGAGTAAAACCAAAAGCAAAAGCAATTGTTTATTGTGACCTTGAACTGTGAGCTGAAATCTAATGAGTATAACTAGATATAAATCTATATAAACAATTTTTTAAGCATATCCAAAAAATAAAAGAGGTGCATATGACTATGAAAGAGATGAATTTTGCAATTGTAGGATTTGGTGGTATAGCTAAAACACATGCAATGGCTACTTATGATGCGGCTATAAGATTTAACTTACCTTATAAATTGAAACTTACGCATATCATTACTAGAAGACCAATAGACCAAGGCATTAGTGGGGTAGAGAATAGTATGGATTTAGAGCAAGTTTTAAGTAATCCGGATATTGATTTTATTGATATTTGTACACCGAATGAATCTCATTTAGAAATACTTAAGCAAGCAGCTAAATATAAGAAACCAGTTTATTGTGAAAAACCATTAGCAAGTATTTATGAGGAAGCTCTTTCTATGACTAGAATTGTAGATGAGAATAATTTAATAACTAGGGTAGCCCTTATGTATAGATATTCTCCAGCAGTAAACTTATTAAAGAGGGAAATAGAAGAGGGTACAATTGGAGATATAATTGATTTCAAAATAAAAACATACCATAGTAGTTATTTAAATCCTAATAAAAAAGGGGCTTGGAGAACTAAAAAAGAATCTGGTGGAGGTGCTTTGCTAGATTTAGGGGTTCATCTTATAGATTGTGTTCAATATACGTTAGGTGATATTAATAAGATAAAAGCAAATACTAGAATATATTTTAAGGATAGAACAGAAGTAGATGAAATTGCAAAATTGGATATTATATTAAAAAATGGGGCTAATGGAAGTTTAGAAGTATCTAGAGTATTTGCAGAAAGGGAGCATACAGATTCTTTTGTAGTCTATGGAACAAAAGGGAGTATAAGTGTGGAATTTTCTAATGCTTATGATATAAATATTTTCCTTTACGAAAAGAATATTACTATGATTAAATCTGTTGGTAAAGGAGATGAATTATTAAAATATTATCCTGAAAGAAGAAATTCGCTTGGGTATTTTCAAAGTTGCCATACAGCGTCACTTATAGGTATGGCAAATAAGGTTTTTGGTATAGATGATAATATAGGGGCTGGTTTTGACGATGCGCTTAGTTGTCAGAAATTAATTAAAGAAGCTTATTTTAATGATTAATAGATAGATATGATGAAATGCACAATGCACAATGCACAATGCACAATTAAGGATGATTTTGCTGCGCAAAATCTTTAAACTAATAAGAACTTAATCGGGTACTTTATGGGGACTTATTAACTAATTTTTTTAATTTAGTCCTTTATAAATCCATATCAATAATTTTTTAAAACATACTCAACTAATAAAATAAATATCAGAGAATTTTGAAAAATTACCTTATATTAAAAATGATATCTCATAATAAAAATGAGATATCATTTTGCTGTTTTTTCAGGCTTTTAACATTGTGCAAATTAGTATAGAGTAATAAACTTTTTAATTTATTATTCTACGTCTAAAGTAGTTGTTCCTTCTCCGTAAACTTTTTCCCAATCAGAGATAAACTGGTCGATACTCCAATCAGTTAATGGATGTTCTATTAGTTTATCCATTATTTCAGGATTGATAGTTGCAGAGTGTGAGCCACATAGAGCTATTGAGTGAACTTGTTGTACATTTTTGAATGAAGCAGCTAGAACTTTAGAATCAAGAGAATAATTTTCAAATAATTGGACTATCTCGGATACGACGTTTATACCATCACCACTGATATTATCAATTCTATTAACGTATGGGGCTACATATTCAGCACCAGCAAGAGCAGCAATTAATGCTTGTTGAGGGGTGATTACAGCTGTGGCAGTTATTTTTATATTTTTTTTCTTTAGGATTTTTATTGCCTTGACGCCCTCGGCAGTAACAGGGATCTTAACATAAAGATTTCCACCAATACAGTCATTTAAGTATTCTGCTTCTTTTACCATTTGTTCTGCATTAGAACCTAGTACTTGAACATGTAACATTGAGTCATTACCTATAATTTTTCTTATGTTTCTTAGCATTTTAAGAAAGCCTTTTTCACCTTTTGACACAATAGTAGGGTTTGTAGTTACACCACTCATTGGAAAGATTTCATAAGCTCTTTTAATTTTTTCTAAATCAGCAGTATCTAATAAATATTGCATTTTAAATTCTCCTTTTTATATTAAGTTTTTTTATAGAAATTTAATTTCATCAATAATTAAAATTTAAACTTAAACTCATTAATACATTTTGTTAACCCATCTTTTGATTCAGAAAACTTAAAACCTAAATTACTTAATTTTTCACAGTTTAAGCGAACATCTCTTGGGTTAGTTTTATATTTTTCTGTATCCTTTTCAACAAGCAAATCAACTTTATTTTCAAGCCCTAATTCTTTAAGTATATGGCATGTTATTTCATATCTACTTAAATCATTTTTACTACCAACATGATATGTTCCGTAAGGGATTTCGAATATTTTAGGGTATTGATCTATTAGTTCGTGGACATATGTTAAACCTCTATATTCATTGTCAGTTACTTTAGTTTTTTCCCCTTTAAGGGCGATTTGAAGTGTATTCCATAAAATGTTTGGATTTATATTCATATTTCTTTCTGGGAAACCAAATAGCCAAGTATATCTTAAAATCCATAATTCATCTAGTATTTCTTTTAATAAACCTTCTGCTTCAAGTTTGTTTTCACCATAAACAGTGTTTGGCACTGGTGTATGATTTTCATCGAATGGGCCAGATTCAGTATTTCCGTTAAATACTTGTTCAGAACTGATGAACACCATTTTAGCGCCTACAGATTTACAAGCTTTGGCTACATTGATAGCACCATCTACATTGATTTTGTGAGCAATTTCAGGGTGTTTATTACAAAAATCAGTAACGGCAATGGCAGCAGCGTGGATAACATAGTCAGGTTTAAATTCTTCCATAGCTTTAAGAACTTTATACCCATCTGTAATGTCTAAATCATCTTTGTCTGTTGATAAAATCTCAAAATCATTTTTGTATCTTTCAGCAAGTCTTGTGCAGAAAAATCCTTGTCCACCAGTTAATAATAATTTTTTTTTCACAGTATTCACCTCTTCATTAAATTTATATTATAATCCACCTACAACAATTTTAAAACCTTCTAATTCAAATTTGTATTTTATGTTGTTAATTTCTTCTTCATTAGAAATTTCAACATTTTCCATAGTGTAGACTTTATTTATTGTTTTATACTTTCCACTACCTAATTGATGAAAGGGAAGTATATGGACTTCTTTTATATTAAGGCCTTTTAAGAATTTAATTATTCTTAATATGTTTTTTTCATCCATTGTATAATTGGGTATAAGAGGTATTCTAGGAATAACATTATATCCATTATGCACAAGGGCCTCAAAATTAGTTAATATGGAGCTTTGATTTGCACCTATAAAATTTTTAGCTTTTTCATAATCCATAATCTTTAAATCAAACAAAATCAAATCTGTATATTCAGCAATTTCTAATAGTTTTTCCAGATTGCCTTGGCCACAAGTTTCTATAGCTGTATTTATGTTAAGCGCTTTCAATTCTTTTAGTAGCGCTAGTGCAAAATTAGCTTGGGATAATACTTCGCCACCAGATAAGGTTACCCCTCCACCAGAGGTGCGATAGAAAATTTCATCTTTTAGGATTTCTTTTATAACATCTTCAATTTTCATATAATTTCCGAAGTGCACAATAGCACCAGAGGGACATTCACTTTCAGAGAAACTACATTTTTTACAATGTATGCATTTGTTTTGTAATTTACCAATCTCAATCTCAAAACTTTGAGATTCTGGATTAGAGCACCAAGGGCAATGCAGGGGGCATCCTTTAAAGAATACTATTGTTCTAATTCCACCACCGTCATGAACAGAATACCTTTGAATGTTGAGTATTAAACCTTTCATTAATTCACCTCCGATTTTTAAAATAAAGATATAAATTAGAGAGCGTGCTCTGTTCTATGAATTATATCATCTTGGATTTTTTTGCTTAGCTCAGTGAAAAAGGCACTATATCCAGCTACTCTTACAACCAAACCTTTATATTTATCAGGATTAGCTTGTGCATCTCTTAAAGTTTCTACAGAAACTACGTTAAATTGCACATGCTGTATTTTTAACTTCATAAAAGCCATTAGAAAGTCTGAGAATTTTTTTATTCCTTCATTTCCTTCTAAAGTAGAAGGAGTGAATTTTACATTTAATAAACTTCCGTTAGTTAAAAGGTAAGAATCTAATTTACTTACACTTTTTAAAACTGCTGTAGGGCCTAAAATATCTTTGCCAACCATAGGGGATAGACCACCGTCAGCTAGTTGGTCTCCAGATTTTCTCCCATCAGCAGTAGCTCCAACAGCTCCACCTAAAGGAATGTGTGCAGAAACAGTGTAAGCTCCTGGTGTGAATACTCCACCCCTTGGATTTCTATATTTTTCAACTTCTTTTGAATAGACTCTTAAAATATCAGAGCTCAAGAAGTCAACTTCATCATTGTCATTACCATATTTATCGAATTTATTAATTAATCTAATTCTGAGTTTTTCGCCTTCAGTACCATTAAAATCGCTGTCTAATATATCTATTAATTCTTTAAAAGATAATCTTTTTTCTTCAAAGACAATTTTTTTGAGTGCATACAGTGAATCGCTTAGATTTGCAATTCCTATACCTTGTACTCCAGAGAAGTTATATTTAGCACCGCCAGATGTTATATCTTTACCTGTTTCTATACAATTAGTTATCAATGTTGATAGGAGAGGTACCGGAGCAAATTCTTTATGGCCGATATCAACTATATTAGAGCCTTCTACCATATATTTAACATAATTTTTTATGTTTGATTTTATTTTATCTATAATTTCGTTAAAAGTTATTGATTCATTATTTTTATTTTCTAGAAGGGTTATTTCCATAACTTTTAGGAGGTTGAATAAGGCAATATCATGGAGCCCATATGTTTTACCAGGAATAGAAAGTTCTACACAACCAACTACAGAATAATCTCTTGAATCTTCTATGGAAACACCTCTATTTAGAAAAGCTGGTACGACAACTTCATCATTGAAAATTTGAGGTATGCCGGTACCTAGTCTTATAGTTTCTGCAGTAAGATTTAAAAATGGTTTTTCTATTAATTCATTTAATCTTACACCTAAATTAGGTTGAGGTAACATTATATCGTGGTAACTTTTAAGTATAATGTAAGATAGCTCATTAATGGAAGAACGACCATTGCTTGTTAAACCACCTAAAGTTATTGTATATCCTGTAGGGAAACCGGCAAAAAATTCTGCACTATGGCTACTACGAACAAGAACGACATCGTTTGTTTTAATCCATAGACATTCTAAAATTTCTTTTAAGTATTCTTCATCAACACCATTATCTTTATCTTTTTTGTAGAAAGGGTACATATATTTATCAAATCTTCCTAAAGATATAGAACTTGCATTTGATTCATACTGAAGTATAATGCACATAAACCAAAGAAGCTGACAAGCCTCGTAAAATGATTCGGGTGCTTTACTTGAAATTTTATTAGCTATATTTGAAATTTTAAGCAATTCATTTTTTCTTGTTTTATCTTGTTCTTTTTCTGCTAGGGATGAAGCTAATACTGAATACCTTAGTATATGTCTCTTAGAGGCTAGTAAAGTTATTTTAGAAGCTTCAAAGAAAAGATTGTTTGGTTCTATAGATTGTGAACTTTCAACTTTTTTAAGTAATCCATCTAACCCATATTCTAATATTTTCTGGAAATCGGGTATAATATGTCCTTGACCTTTATCAGTTTGATTTAATTTTATTATTTTCTTATCTACATAGATTTTAGCATCTTCAGTTAATTTATTGTTGATAAAATCCTTCATAGATTTATCTTTCCAGTAAGGTAAAAGTACGTTTTTGTAAATTTTTTTATCGTTCTCTGTAAATATGAAAGGGTCTTGAGGTCTAGTTTCCATAGTATCTAATTCATCATAAATCCAATAAGGGTCCATTTCAGGAGAGACTATACCACTTCTAGGTTTTACTGTTCTATTTCCTGCGATTAGTTCTCCGTCGCGTATTGAAATTTCTACTTTATCTAAAATATTTTCAGTAGCTTTGGCTCTTCTTATTATGGATGGAAGTCCTTCAGTATTTTTATAACTTTCAGTATACAAGAGAGCTCTTTCTATAGAAATTTCTCTTTTGTTTTTAAATAGTTGGGTTTTTAATTTTTCTACCCTTGGAAATAACATAAATATTCCTCCTTTGAATTTGGTTAGAAATAGTAAATGAAGATGAATACAATTTATTATTGTTTGTTATCATTGTTTATTGTTTAATATTATTGTATAATTAAAACAATAAAAAATCAATACAAATTTATAGTAAATTAAAACTTTTAAAATAAAATATTTATGGAGGAATATATGATAAAAATGGAATATAATTTAGAAGAATTGCAAAAACAAGAGGAAGAATTAAAATTTAAAAAATTCACTAATGAGATGGCTATGGAAGTTGGACTTCTAATAATTGAAAAAGTAAAAAAGATGAAGAAATCAATTTCTGTAGATATTAGGAAAGGCGACCTGCAAGTTTTCCATTATGCTATGGAGGGAACAGTCCCTGATAATGATTTATGGATTATTAGGAAAAATAATGTTGTTAAAAGGTTTGGCAAAAGTTCTTTGTATATGGGGACAAAGCTTAAATTGGAGAAGAAAACTATTGAGGAAAAATATTTAATTGATTCAAAAGAATATGCTGTATTTGGTGGTGGATTTCCTGTTAATATAGAGGGAGTAGGTATAATTGGTACTATAACAGTATCAGGTATGAAGCAGATAGAAGATCATAATATAATTGTTGAAGCTTTATACCAATATTTAAATAAAGGGGAAATTTAAAATGTATAAATTATTGGCAGTAGATATGGATGGTACATTATTAAATAATAATAAAGAAATATCTAAAAGGAATATTGTTGCTATAGGTAAAGCTAGAGATATGGGTGTTAAAATAGTGCTATGTACAGGTAGGGCTCATCAAGGGATTGAAAAGTATTTAAAAGAGCTAGAATTAATGAGGGATGATCATTATTCAGCGACTTGTTCCGGAGCTTATGTTTTAAATAACACCAGGAGTGATGTGTTAAAATGCAATACTTTTTCAGTAGAAGATATTAGAGTATTTCAAAAGATTGCAAAGGAAATAGATATAAAATTTAATATGTTTACAGATAGAGAATTATTAATTTTAGAAGATAGTTTTTTCAGTTATTATGATTCTAAAGCAAATAATTTGCCAACAAGATTAGTAGAATTGGATAATATTAATGATAATTCTAATATAACTAAAGTAACTTTCATTAATGAAGATTTATCTGTAAAAGATTCTATTGTAAAGTTATTTGAAAATGTAGGAGAAGATGAAAAAAATAGTGATATTTATATTAGAAATAATGATAGATTTAAAAAGAATCTATTTGATGATTTGAGTAAATTACCTGATAATATTTTTGATAATTATACATTATTAAAAACATCTCCTTATACTGTTGAGGTGTTAAGTAAAGAGGCTAACAAGGGGATGGGAGTTAAAGTAATTGCAGATAAATTTCATATAAGACGGGAAGAAGTTATTTGCATAGGTGATTCTGGAAATGATAAACATATGATCGAATATGCAGGACTAGGAATTGCTATGGACAATGCGTTTGAAGAAATAAAAGCAATAGCTGATTATATAACATATGACAATGAGAATGATGGGGTGGCTCATGTCATAGACGAATTTATATTAAATTAATAGTATTTTGTGTTTTTACAAGCATTCTATATAGATTATTTGTTATAATAAATTGGTAATAATTATTTTTAAGGTTAGGTGAAAATATGTTTGCAGAAGAAAGAGTAGATAAAATTTTAGAAAATTTAAATAAAGAAGGAAAGATTGTTGTAAAAAATCTTAGCAAAGAATTTGATGTTACTGAAGATTGTATAAGAAAAGATTTGAAAAATTTAGAGAAAAAAGGCCTAATTAAGAGAACTTATGGTGGTGCAGTACTTAACCGCAATTCTGCACATGAAAACCCTATAGTTTCTAGAAAAAACTTAAATTTAGATGCAAAACAAAAAATAGCTCAAAAGGCGTTTAACCTTATAGAAGATATGGATAATATATTTTTAGATATTTCTACTACAAATATACTTTTAGCTAAACTTATTGATGGAAGTAATAAAAAAGTTACAATTATAACAAATATGTTTGATATAGTGAATTCATTTTCTAATAATTCTAGTGTAACGGTAATTTGTACTGGGGGAGTATTTAATAATGAACTAAATGGATTTGTAGGTTCGTCAGCTATTGAACGTATTGAAAAGTTTAAGGTTGATAAAGCTTTCATTGGTAGTTGTGGTGTTGATATGTTTGATAAAAGCATTACAACTTTCCAGATGGAAGATGGCAATACAAAGGCAGCGATAATAAATGCAGGGAAAAAGGTTTATTTAGTTATGGAAAGCAAAAAATTCTATATTGATGGTACATATAAATTTGCAGAGATTTATGATATTGATGGAATTATTGTTGATGAAGAAGTAGATAAAGATATTCAAATAAGTTTAAATGAATTAGATATTGAATTAATTTAAAGGTTTATTAGTTGTTGGTTTTTCCTCAATTGTAAATTGACCTGTTTTCCCCATAGTATAAGCAAGTTTGATAATTGATTTTTCCTCGTCGGTTATTTCTCTATTATACATTTTTTCAAATTGCTTTATTAGGCTATAAGTATCAACAGTTGTTTTTTTGTTACCCTGCCTAGAACGTTTTAAAGTATTGTTATGGTCGTAAGTCTTAATTTTGATATTTATATTAGGGATATTAGACATTTTTTTAAAAACTTCTCCTGTGTAGTAAGCATCATTAAAAGCATCGTGGAAGTTTTCTTTGATTGATATATTTAATAATTCTACAGCATTGCTAAGACCGATACTTGTTCCTTTGGGGCAATTAAGATATTTAGATGCTGGTGATTGAATATTAATATATTTTTTAGATAATAGTTCTGTATCTAATTTATGATATTTTACATTTCTATATAATTCTTTTATATCGGATAATCCCCAAACGCATAAAACACTTTCTTTATCCCCAATAAACTGTATGAAAGCTTCATAAGCTTGGTTAAAACTAGGTGCAGTAGATAGTTGGTTTGCTGTAATACCTGTAAGCTTTTTTATAAAAGGGTGTAATTCAGGATATATTTCAGGTTTTATTAATCTATTGAAATTTGAGATTGTCTTAAAATCTTCATCTAGTTTAATAGCCCCAATCTGAATAATTTCAAAGCAGATTTTATAAGGTTCGGTAATAGATTTTTCTTTTTTGGATCTAAAATCTTGATTATACTCTAAATCAAATATTATATAATTCATTGTATTTGCTCCCAACAGTTGGCTACAAAGTCTAAAATTTATTTTTTAATAAAAATATTTATTTTATTGTCTTACTATATTATAAACAAATATATGAGTATTGTCATCTTGAATAAAAAATGATACCATCAAATGAACTACAATATGATTTTGTAATATAGTTTTTCTAATAGTAGAGGAGATAATAAGATGGTTGATATAATACAAAGTATTGATCTGCAAGTGCTCGGGTTTATTAAAAATTTTAGTGGTAATATTTTTTTAGATAAATTAATGATTTTAGTTACCACATTAGGTAATAAAGGAGCAATATGGATTGTAATATTATTTTGTTTAATTTTGAACAAGAAATATCGAAGAGCAGGTCTTATGGGTCTAGCAGCATTGATTTTATCAGCAGTTTTGGGAGAACTGATAATCAAAAATATTGTGCAACGTGCACGGCCATTTATTACATATCCAGTTTTTAAGTTAATAATAGAGGCACCTTCTTTATATTCATTTCCGTCTGGACACACAGCATCATCATTTGCAGTGGCGGGAATTTTAGCGGGTGAATTCAAGAAATATCGAAGTGCACTTTGGATACTAGCAATATTGATAGCTTTTTCTAGATTGTATTTATTTGTTCATTATCCTTCAGATATTATAGGAGGAATTATACTAGGGCTTGTTTGTGCCTGGATAATACGTAAAGTTTTTAATAGAACTACAAGGGAATTGCAAACATAGAAACAAGGCGCTTTTATAAATAAAAGTGCCTTGTTTCTATGTTTATAAAACTTTTTATGAAATTTTGAAAAAATATACTTAATATGCGCCAGCAGAATAAGTCATTTCATAGCTGTGGCTATATATTTCGAAGATATTTCCAAATGGATCTTCTACATAACACATTTTAAATGGTTTTTCACCTGGATAGTATTCTCTAATAGGCATTCTTTGTTTTCCACCATGCTTAACTATTTTTTCAACTAATTCTTCTATATTAGGATCTTGAATAGAGAAGTGGAATAAACTAGTTTTCCAATATTCAAAATTGTTTTCTGGTTTTTCGTTATTAGGAAATTCGAATATTTCTACACCAATTTTATCTCCAGTAGAGAGGTGTGCGATTTTAAAGGTTTCCCAGTTTTCACCAAAGACATCATTGCACATTATTCCTATAGCACTATCATCTTTTTTGATTTCACTAGGTGCCATTATTACATACCAACCAAATACCTCTGTGTAAAATTTCACTGCTTCTTCTATGTTAGGAACTGAAAGTCCTATATGAGAAAATGATCTTGGATACATTGTAAATCCTCCTTTTTTATAGAAACAAATTTTTAAGTCATAGATTTGTTTTATTAATCTTGACTACCTTAGTATATACCAATATAATTTGAAATATAAGAATGCACTTTTTTGTAATATACTATCTAAAAAGAAAGTATAGGAGGATTAAGATGAAGAAAGTTAAATCACAGGTAGATGAAAATGGAAAATTGAAATGTTCAATAGAATATACTTTAACAATTATAGGTGGAAAGTGGAAACCAGTAATATTATGGCATCTAGGAGAAGATGGCACTCTTAGATATAGTGAGTTAAAAAGACTTATGCCTGGAATAACACATAAGATGTTGAGTCAGCAACTTAAGGAGTTAGAGCAAGAAGGATTAATTAATAGGAAACAGTATAATGAAATGCCTCCTAAGGTAGAATATTCTTTGAAGGAGAAAGGGCATACTGTAATGCCGATATTACAAATGATGCATAAATGGGGGAAAGAAAATTAATTAAATTACACTACGAATATATTTAAATAGATATAATTGTTCTAAATAAGGAGGGCTAAAATGGAAATACGAAAGATAAATGCAGAAGATACTTGGCAAATAAGGCATAAAGTAATGTGGCCCCAAAAGGATGTCGAATTTATTAAACTAAAAAATGATACTGAAGGAATACATTTTGGTCTTTATGAAGCAAATAATTTAATGTCAGTAATATCTCTTTTTATTGATAATGAAAAAGTACAGTTTCGTAAATTTGCAACTTTATTAGAAAAACAAGGGCAAGGTTATGGGAGTAAATTGCTCAATTATTCCTTAGAAGAGGCAAGAAAACTAGAAGCAAAAATAATATGGTGTAATGCAAGAATAGATAAAACTGGGTTTTATGAAAAGTTTGGGTTAAAAGAAACTGAAAAACGATTTGTTAAAGCGGGTATACAATATATTGTTATGGAGAAAAGTTTATAAAAAAAATGCTGCAAAAAAAGGAGCGTAGATGTTTTCACATGAAAATATCTACGCTTCTTTTTTATATGTGTAAAACTAAAATGAGCATAATTATCTGTTTGAGTGTTTATTTATTATGAGTGGGATTCTAAATTTAGTAATAAATATTTTATATTACTTATAAAATTACTTGAACTATTATTGATTTCTGATTTTGTAACATAGAAACATAATAGAAATATTGGTATAATTTAGTGAAAGAATAATATGAGGGATGATTAAAATATTAGATAAGATGGTGATTGTTGCATGAAAAATATTGATGTTTTGGTAGTGGAAGATGATACGGATATAAATAATCTATTATTTAAAATATTATCTAGAGAAGGTTACAATGTAAGACAAGCTTATTCAGGGTCGGAAGCAAAAATGTGTTTAGAACAATATGACTATCATATAGTTTTACTGGATTTAATGATTCCTAGTATCAAGGGCGAAGATTTAATAAAGGAAATAAGGAAAACAAAAGTTATGCCTATAATTGTGATATCAGCAAAAACTTCTAAAGAAGATAAAGTTAATGTATTGAAGTTAGGAGCAGATGATTTTATAAGCAAGCCTTTTACTATTGATGAGGTTTTAGCTAGAGTATCAGCACAACTGCGAAGATATATGGAATATTCAACTCTAAAAGCTAAAGATAGTATATTAAAATATAAAAATATTGTTTTAGATTCAGAAGGAAAACAAGTTACTGTAAATGGGGTAGTAATAACTTTAACTTTTAGAGAGTTTTCAATATTAGAACTCTTAATGAGAAATCCTAATAAAGTCTTTAGTAGAGCGAATATATTTCAAAATGTATGGAAGGATGATTTTTTAGGAGATGAAAAAACAGTAAATGTCCATATTAGTAATCTGAGGTCCAAATTGGCAAAATCAGAAAAAACAGAATATATTGAAACGGTTTGGGGAATAGGATTTAAGCTGAAAAAATAAATCTTTATACTTTCTTAATATTTATTTTAAGGTAACTTATAAGTTTGATTATACTATGTAATTAAGCAAATAAGTTTGAGGAGGAAAATTATGAGTGAAGAAGTTTTAAAAACTATTAATTTATCTAAAAAGTATAAAAATACTTATGCTTGCAACAATGTGAATATTAATATTAAGAAAGGTGATATTTATGGTCTTATAGGACAAAATGGTGCAGGTAAAACTACGCTATTTAGGTTGATTACAGGACTTATAGGAAAGACAAAAGGAGATATAGAATTATTCGGGAAAAATGGCATTAAAAATCTAGATGAGAAGAGAGTACTTATTGGAAGCTTAATTGAGTCACCAGCGGTTTATGGAAGTATGACTGCTAGAGAAAATTTAGAAGTATCGAGATTAGTTAGAAATATTGTAGGAAAAGAGTGCATTGAAGAGGTTTTAGAGTTGGTAGGATTGAAGAATACAGGTAATAAAAAAGCTAAAAACTTTTCATTAGGTATGAGACAACGTCTTGGACTTGCCAATGCACTACTTGGAAATCCAGAATTTCTTATATTAGATGAACCTATAAATGGACTTGATCCTATGAGCATAGTTGAGATAAGAGAAATTTTGAAGAATATAAATAAAGAAAAACAAGTTACAATCCTTATATCAAGTCATATATTAGGAGAGCTATCTGAACTTGCAACGACATATGGGATATTAAATGATGGAAAGTTGATAGAGGAATTCTCTGAAAAAGAATTAAAAGAAAAGTGTAGACAGTATATAGAAATAAATTTAAATGATACAAAAAAAGCAGTAACAATATTAGAGCAAGAACTGAATATATCTGAGTATGAAGTATTTCCTAATAACACAATTAAAGTATATAGTCACTTAGATAGTGCTGGCAAAATAAATAGTATATTATCTGCAAGTGGGTTACAGGTAGAGAAGATTTTACTTAAAGGTCAGAATTTAGAAGAGTACTTTATTAGTGCTATTGGGGGTGAAAAAAATGCTTAGATTATTAAGAGCTGAAATATATAAGTTATTTAGAAATAGAGCATTTATAATTTTATGCATAATTGCTTTAGGATTTGGAATTTTAAATTTTGGAATGACTAAATTGGTATCTTCAGAGGACTTTATTAGAAGTAGCTTAAGCAATATGTCGGAAGAAGAAAAAGATGTAGCAATTGAGCAGTTAAAGCTTGCTACTGAAGTTGGAACTACTGAGGATACTACAATAATTACACCAGGAAGAATTGGAAGTACTGCACAAGTAAAAGATATTTTCAATCCAAAAGCAAAGGAATCTTTTCATTCAGGATTTGGGCAAGGAACTATAGAAATATTACTCACAATATTAATAGCAGCTTTAGTTGCAAAAGAGTACTCCTCTGGCACTATTAAAAATATGCTAGCTTATGGAAAAAAACGAAGAGACTATTATTTATCTAAATTCTTAGCGTCTTCAATTGGAGCAGTAATATTGCTAGGGATAACGGTGTTTTCTAATTTAATCTTAAGTTCCCTTGTTTTTCCATGGGGAGGAGCATTTGATTTCTATGAATTTATTTATATCGTTAAGATATTTGGAACAGCACTTATTGTAGTTATGGCTATGATTTCACTTATGATGCTTTTAGCATCTATATTAAAGAGTAGTGGGGCAACTATAGGAATAGGGATAAGCATATTTGTATTATTACCAACAGTTATTGCTTTCTTGTATGGAAGATATACTTGGTTTGATAAAATATTTGAAAGTACAGTATCTTATAATTATGCATTAGCTACTGCCGCATATAGTACAAATAATGATATAATAAAAGCAATAACAATTTCACTTATTACAATAATAATAAGTTTGATAGCTGGAATAAGTATATTTAATAAACAAGATATTAAGTAGAGATAATGAATAATGCACAATGCACAATTTACAATGCACAATTGAGGAGAATTTTCTTCCTTGCAGTCAGAAAATCTTTGATTAGATAAAAATATTTGATGTAAGGGGAAAATCGTTTTACACATTTTGTATGGTGAAGTGGGTTAAAGAACTCTGGATTTTAAGGGTTTAAGGTTTTCACTGCAAATTAAACTCTGCAAACTGCACACTTGTTTTAAAAGAAAGAAAGGGGTGGGTAAAATGGTATGGTTAATTTTTTCAATATTAATAATAATTATGGTTATTTTACTTGCCTATATTATTTTGATTAAGAGAGATATAAAATATGTTTCTAACCAAATAAAATGGTGTGATGGAGATTTTACTACAATTAGAATGAAGACTTTGGATAAAGAATTAGAAGAATTAGTGATTAATATTAATAATTCATATGAGTTATGTAATAAAAAGAATATTGAAGTAATTAATAAAGAAATAGAATTAAGAAAAAGAATAGCTAATATATCACATGATTTAAGAACTCCATTAACTTCAATGATGGGATATTTGGAACTTCTGAAAGAAGAAAGGGTTACAATTGATGAAAAAAATAAATATTTAGAAATTATAACAAAACGAACTGAAGTACTACAAGCATTGATACACAATTTTTATGATTTATCTAGAATAGAATTAGATGAAGAAAAATTTGATTTGAAATCTCTTAATTTAAGGGAAATCCTTTCAGAAAGTATTGTAATTTTTTATAATGAATTTCAAGACAATAATATAAATCCTGTTATAAATATTGAAGAAGATATTCCTAATATAATAAGCGATGAAAATGCAGTATCAAGGATATTCTCAAATTTAATAAATAATATACTAAAGCATGGGGAAAAAGAAGTGTTTATCAGTCTTAGAAAAGATAAAAATGGTATTACTTCTGAATTTACTAATGCTGCTCCAAATTTGAATGATAAGGATATTGAATTGATTTTTAATAGTTTTTACACTAAAAATCCTACAAGAAATGATGAAAATACAGGACTTGGTTTATACATAGTAAAAACATTAGTTGAAAGATTAGGAAATAAAATTGATGCAAAACTAATTGATGGAATGATAACTGTTAAAATAACTTGGATAATAAGATAAAGGATGGCTTATGGAAAATAAAATTAGAAATATAATTTTAGTAATAAATTATGCTGTATTAACAATGATAATGATTATAAGTGCTTTACTTAACATTAAACATTCAGTAGTAATTATGTTTTTATATCTAATTTTATTGTCTTTGTATACTTTAAAAACTTATTTTATTTATAATAATATAAAAGTAGTTTTTACTAAGATTATTTTTAGTACTTATGTGGCAGAAATACTAGTAACTTTGCTTCTTCAGAAATATGATGTTTATTTTCTATCTTTCATAGTTTTATGTACTATAGTTGAAGATGTAGCTTTGAATTTAAAAAGAAAAGCATCTTTATTAGTTACTACGAGTGTATATTTTATTTCATGTATTATTTTGTGCTCTAATTTTAAGAGGGATAGTTCTACTTTTATAATAAGTATGTTTGCAATATTCTTAGTATATTTAACTGTTTATATTATATTTTCTTTGATAAATTATTTGTTTAAGCAGAATAGGATAATAGATGAATCTTTAAAAGATATTACAATTAAAAATCTTGAAAAAGATATTATATATAAAAATTTAAAAGAAGCATATAGTAGAGTAGAGAATATAACGGCACTTAGAGAAAGAAATAAGATTGCAGCTGAAATTCATGATACGGTAGGACATACTTTAACTACTGTACTTGTAGAATTAGAAGCTTCAAAGAGACTTATGAATAAGGATAAGGAAAGAGCCTTAGAAAAATTAAATTTAGCTCAAGGACAAGTTCGAAAAGGATTAAATGATATAAGAAGTTCAGTAAGAGTTTTAGAAAAAGGCGAAGAAGTTTTAGATTTTTATGATTCATTAAAAGCTTTTATTGAAAGTACTGAAAAACACTCTGAAGTTGTTATAAAAAGTCATATAGATAATAATTTGAATATTAATAAAAAAGTACAGAAAGTTATTTTTTCTTCACTTATGGAAGGGATATCCAATGGTATTCGTCATGGGAAAAGTACTGCTTTTTTATTTAAATTATATATAGAAAAAGATAAGCTTCACTTTTCTCTTGAGGATAATGGAACAGGTTCTACTGTGGTTTCACCGGGATTTGGTCTTAGAGCTATGAAAAATAGAGTAGATGAGATAAATGGTGAATTTATTGTAGATTCAAAAGAAGGAGAAGGCTTTGGTATTTATATAACTTTACCTTTGCAGACAAAGGATTGAATGAGGATTAATAGGATTATGAAAAAATTTCATGGAATGTTTTAGAGTTGTAAAATTGATAAATAAGTGTTGAAATTAAAAGGCAGAGGTGCTAAATGGAATTGATAAAAGTGCTAATTGTTGATGATCAAACTTTAATGAGAGATGGACTTAAAACTATTATTGAACTAGAAGACAATATGGAAGTTGTGGGAACAAGCAAAAATGGGTTAGAAGCTATAGAATTTTGCAAAAATAATAAGCCAGATGTAGTACTTATGGATATAAGAATGCCGGGAGTGGATGGCGTAGAGGCTACAAAAATTATTAAAAGTCAATTTCCGAGTATCGTTATATTAATATTGACTACATTTAATGAAGATGATTATATTGTAGATGCACTATCTAATGGAGCAACTGGGTATCTATTAAAAGATATTGAAGGAGATGCGCTTATAAAAGCTATAAAAGATGCTCATAAGGGAGCATTTATGTTGCCATCAGAAGTTGCTATCAAAATAGCTAAAAAATTATCTAAAAATTCAGTAGTAAGTGTAGATGATAAGAAAAATTTAGAGGATTTTTCGGAAAGAGAAATAGAAATAGCTAAAATGTTAGCACTAGGTTTTACAAACAAGCAAATAGCTTCATCTTTATTTATATCAATAGGAACAGTGAAAAATTATATAAGCACCATATACTCAAAACTTGGAACCTCAGATAGAATGGCAGCTGCTATGAAGATAAAGAAGGCACTTAATTTATAATGCACAATGCACAATGCACAATGCACAATGCACAATGCACAATGCACAATGCAGTGCGTCCAGCTAAGCTGGACCATACTAACTGATGAAAGTTCAGTCGAGGTAATTGCCAAGAAGCCTTGTAACTAA